>CAZFOP010000367.1:0-4281 GCA_964520085.1 uncultured Solibacteraceae bacterium
GGGTCCGGTGATGAACATCAGCCCGTCGCGCGTCTGGATGATGAAGTCGGTGAGCGCCGGGCTGTACGCCGCGCCGCCCGCGCATGGCCCGCAAATCAGCGAAATCTGCGGCACCAATCCCGACAGCATTACGTTCTGATGAAAAATGCGCGCATATCCCGCCAGGCTGGCCACGCCTTCCTGCACGCGCGCGCCGCCCGAATCGTTGATGAACATGAACGGCGTACCCGTTCTCATCGCCGCCTTCATTGTGTCGGCGATCTTGTTAGCATGTACTTCGCCCGCCGATCCCCCGGCCACCGTGAAGTCCTGGCTCGCGATATGGACCGGCCGCCCGGCGATCCGTCCACGCCCGGTGACAACTCCATCGGCCGGGAGATCCTTATCGACCATACCGAAGAACTTGCCGTTGTGTTTGGCGAACAGTCCCGCCTCCTGGAAGGAATCGCGATCCAATAACAGGGTCACGCGTTCGCGAGCGGTCAGCTTCCCGCTGTGGTGCTGTCTGGCGGCGCGCTCCGGCCCGCCCCCCAGCTTCAACCGTTCCCGGTTCTTCACGAGCTCAGAAATCTTGTCCGTCGGCATTTTGGCGAGATCCCCTCGCGACAAGCGAGGTTTGTCTGGTGGAGAGTATTATATCTGAATGCCTGGTTTGGCCGCAGCCCAACTCTGGAGGCCGGGCCGAATCGGCCGCCGTAGGACTGGGACTGATTGGCACGCTGGTGGCGCAAGCCTCCCGTCCCTTGGCTTCGACGATCGCCATTACGGGCGCAGCGCTCAGCATCGATTCGAACTTCATCGCGCGCGGAGGAAACGTAGTTCTTCCAGCGAACACACCGGTCAAGATCAGCCTCAGATCTAGGGGCGATGAGAGCGGTCGTGGGCAGCCGGGGAAGTGAAGTCTGCATTCAGCATGGCCAGGTCGTCAATCTCATGAAGCAACCATCAACGCAGTGGGCAAACTCGGAATGCGAATCACCTGGACGGCCCGCCCGCGACCGGTTCGCAGCACGCTTTTCCTTCAGTTGCTGCTGCAGGTGCTGGCCCCGTGCCGGCATCTAGTCTACTCTCATAGGTTTACAGGTGTATATTTACTTTCGACAGCTAGTATTGACTGGCCAGCCGCGGTTAGCATTGACCCATGGAACTGCTGTGGATAGGACTGCCCGTGTGCGCGGCTTTGGCGTCCGGCATCTTGGCCTGGTTCGTCATGCAGTCGCGGATGGAGGTCAAGCTGGCTGAGGCGCGCGAGCGCATCGCGGCCGACAAGGGTGCCATCCTGGCGGAACGGGAAGCCATGGAAGGGCAGTTGCAGACCGCCATGCGCGCGGCGCAGGAACGCGCGCACCGCGAGGCGCTGGACGCATTTCTGGGCGAGATGAAGGTGGAGCAGCGGCACTACACGCGGGAAAACCGCAGGCTGGCCCAGCCTCGCAAGAGCCTGGTGTTGCAGGAGCGGATGTATTTTCGCAACATTCCGCTTTCCGACTGGATCGAACACGAAATTGTTGTGAGCGATGACGCCGACCTGGAGCGGCTGATCGAGGACATGACTGTGTTCGAAAGGCCCAGGCTCAACGTCGCCAACGGCGGCCGTCCGATGAAAGCCCTGGCCTGACATTTTTGTGATCTCTGGATTATGGGCAAGCTGGGTGGTGTCTTGCCTACTCTGGGCATCGAGGCAATCGGTACAGGCAGACAGAAGCGCTCAGCATTCGTCGAAAAGGTATTGATGGAATGTGCCATAGACGATCGCATCTGGATTGTATTCCGCTCGTGACACCATATCCTCAATCTCTTCCGTCATGCTCCGCTTCTCGGTCCGTCTAGCCAACGGTTCCGCACCTTCGATATCAACCACAAACATGTTGAGCGTTGCCGCTATCACTTCAGCTTTGCAACGAAACCCCTGGGGATCGCTGGCCCACGTCACGATGTTCGTAAAGGCTCCGGCAGCTCCATAAGCCTTGCGATCGAGCGGTCTCAGTTCGACTAGGCCAATCCATAGCTCAGGCGGGCGTATCGCGTCGCTACACTCCATCGGTTCCCCCGGTCTTGATTGCGTGTGTCAAGCATGTCAGTGTCCTACTTCGCGTCGCGCCAATTGTCGCCCACGCCGATGTCGACTTCTAACGGCACAGACAACTCGTGAACGTTTTCCATCTCACGTTTGGCCAGCGCCGAAACCGCTTCCACTTCTTCGAGCGGACATTCGAAAACCAGCTCGTCGTGAACTTGCAGCAGCATCGCGGACCGACACCCGCCAGCATCGAGTGCGGCCTGCACGCGGACCATGGCCAGCTTAATCAGATCCGCGGCGGTGCCTTGCAGTGGCGTGTTGACGGCCGTGCGCTCGGCGAAGCCGCGGGCATTCGGGTTGCCGCTGTTCATATCGGGGATGGCCCGCTCGCGGCCAAACAGGGTGCGCGTGACGCCGGATTGGCGCACTGCCGCGATGGTTTCATCGAGGAAGCGGCGCACGCCCGAGTAGCGTTCGAAGTAACCGTGAATGTAGCGTTCCGCTTCGCCGTGCGAAATGCCCAACTGGCCGGCAAGACCGAACGCGCTGATGCCGTAAACGATGCCGAAATTGACGGCCTTGGCGTCGCGCCGCGCCTCGGGCGTGACCATCATCGGCGGAACGCCCATCACTTCGGACGCGGTTCGTGTGTGAATGTCGTCGCCCTCGCGGAAGGCCTGGACCAGCAGCGGATCGCCGGAAAAATGCGCCAGCAGGCGTAGTTCGATCTGCGAATAATCTGCCGTGACCAGCCTCCAGCCCGGCTGTGGCACGAAGGCAGCGCGGATTTCACGGCCGAGTTCGGTGCGCACCGGAATGTTTTGCAAGTTTGGATTGGACGACGACAGGCGCCCGGTTGCCGCGCCGGCTTGATTGAAGCTGGTGTGCAGCCGGCCCGTGCGTGGATTCACCAGCAGCGGCAACGCATCCACGTATGTCCCTTTGAGCTTGGCGATCTGGCGGTATTCGAGCACCAGGCGCACGATTTCGTGATCCGCCGCCAGTTCCTCCAGCACGTCGGCCGCGGTCGAGATGGCTTTGGCTTTGCCGCGCCTGGCTGGCGCCGGCAGGCCGAGATCCTCGAACAGCACGCGGCCCAATTGTTGCGGGGAACTGATATTAAACGGCTTGCCGGCCAGCGCGTGAATCCGTTCGGTGAGCCGCGCGATCTCGCCTTCCATCATTGTCGAAAGGCGTTGCAACTCGGTGCGATCGATCAGGATACCCGCGCGTTCCATGCGCGTCAGCACGCGCGCCAACGGCAATTCGATGGTCGAGTACAATTCGCGCAGGCCGCGCGCGTCGATGGCCGGTTCGAGTTGCCGGTCGATCTCGAGAATGACATCGGCGTGCTGTTCGGGCGCGGCGCCGAGCTTGAGATCGAGCCGGCGGCGAGCCTGCTCTTCCAGTGAACATGCTGCAGGATCCGCATCCAGAAGGAATGCGTACAACATCACGTCGCGATCGAAACCGGCCCCCACGATTCCCATATCCTCGAGCGCGAGTAGCGCCGCTTTCACGTCGCATGCGATCTTGGGCGCGCCCGCATCCTCCAGCCACGGCTTGAGCGTTGCGATCAGTTCGCCAGACGCCGCGCGCGCTGAGCCCGGCTTCGCCGCGAGGCCAATCGTGTCGAGCGCCAGTTCTTCTTCGCCCGATCTGGCGATAGCGGCCGCGACGGCTGCGCCCGCCGGTACTTGTGCCAGCCACGCACGCAACTCGTCCGAATCCGTGAACGCGGCGTAGTCGTGCGGGCGCGTGTCTTCCGCCGGCCCCAGTTCTTTGAGCAGGCTGTGAAACTCCATTTCCTGGTACACGGCTTTCAGCAGGGCCGGATCGGGGGTGTGCGTAGCGGCCGATTCGAGCGAGAACTCGATCGGCACATCGGTCGCAATCGTCGCCAGCCGCTTGCTCATGAGGATGCGATCCACGTTGTTCTGCAAGCTCTCGCGGTACGCTTTCCGCTGCACGTCGGCGGCATGCGCGATGGCCTCCTCCACCGAACCGAATTGCGCAATCAGGTCGCGCGCGCCCTTGTCGCCGATTCCCGGCGCGCCGGGGATGTTATCGACCGCATCGCCCTTGAGCGCCAGCAGATCGGCCACCTGCGCCGGCTCGACGCCTAGAAACTCTTTCACCTTCGCCGGGCTGTACCACTCGTCGTCCTTCGCCGGGTTGAGCATGGAGACGCGGTCGGTCACAAGTTGCATCATGTCCTTGTCGCTGGACACGATCACCACCTCGACGCCGGCCGCCGCTTC
>CAZFOP010000368.1:0-4255 GCA_964520085.1 uncultured Solibacteraceae bacterium
AGTTGCTGGCGACCTTTGAGCAGGCCGATGCGCGCGATCTGGACACGGGACAGGTAACGCCGGAGGCTCCGCGGTTGATCGGCGATCTTTCCGCGACGTATCAAAAGCTGCCCTTCCATTTGCAGGTAAAAGGCGAATTCGAGTACGTGGGAAGGAAGGCGGTTGGGAATGGATGCGACGAGAGCAAACCCGACGACCTGTCCTCCTACTGCCTCGGCGTGCCGAACCAGGAGTTCCGGCTAGCGGTAGTGCGGCCATTTCTCGAGGGGAAGATCAACGTCGGTGTGAATATGATGATTGCCAGAGGCTACACGGGGCAGACCACGGAGAACTTCGCCACAAACTATGCACCTGGGCAAGTCGGGCTCGTGGATGGAGCGGTTCCCGAGAACCCGATCGCAGAGGTTGTTGGAGTGCGCATGCCGTCGTACGCGAGCTTAAACCTCACCTACCGGTTCGGCCGCGGCGTGCGATAAGGAACGGCGGTAACCAGACGCGCCCGCAAGCGGGCGTTGGCAGGTTCAGACCTGCTCCACTCTAACCGCCAGGCTCCGGATCGCCGGAATGAACGTGCGGATGTGAATGAAGTTCGCCGGAGCGGTGCCTATGCCGGTGCGCATGAACCAGGTTGGTGCGTTCCAATAGGTCGCGGTCGCGCAGAATCTCCGCCGGCGCGCCATCCGCCACCACGTGGCCGCCATCGAGCACCAGGCAGCGGTCCGCAATGTCCTCGAGGTCGGCCAGATTATGCGTGGCCGTGATTACTGACTTGGCGCCGCCTCCCCATTCCACCAACAGGTCGATCACCTGGCTCTGGCTGCGCGGGTCGAGCGCCGCCGTTGGCTCATCCAGCAACAGCACCGCCGGGTCCAGTACAAGCACGCTGGCCAGCGCCACGCGTTTCTTCTCGCCGCCGGAGAGCCGGTGTGGCACACGGTCGGCCAAGTGTGCGATGCCAAAGCGTTCGAGCGTTTCGCTCACACGCTCGCGGACCTCGGATTTGGACCAGCCAAGTTGCAGCGGGCCGAACGCCACCTCGTCGAACACCGTGGGATTGAACAATTGCACATCCGGATTCTGAAACACGAGCCCCACTTGCCGCCGGAAGGAAAACGCGAACGCGTCATCGGCGAAGCGCGCTTCCGTCAACTCGTCTCCGTGAAAGCGGACCGTTCCCGCCTGCCCGAAATACAGGCCGTCCAGGATGCGCAGCAGCGTGGATTTGCCGCTGCCGTTGGCTCCCACCAGCGCCACGCGGCTACCCTCGGCAATTGCGAGGCTCAAGTCCGCCAGCGCCGCGATCCGGTCGTAGCTATATGTCAGCCGCTCGGTTTCGAAAAGCATCATCTTCCCGCCCATACGCCCGCCGCGGCCAGCGCGGCAAAGCCGGCCAGCGCCAGCCAGTCGGAGCGCTTCATCGCGAAATCGTCCAGCAGGTGTACTTCGCCGCGGAATCCGCGCGCCTGCATGGCGAGGTAGACATCGCCGCTCAACTCCAGTGTGCGGCTGAGCAGCACGCCCGCGCTCGCCACCGCCATGCGCCGGCGCGTGGCCCCTGCGAGCGCGCCCACCGCCCGGCTCTTGCGCGACTCGAACATTTCATGCGCCGTCTCGAGCAGCAGCAGAATGTAGCGCGACGCCATGCCGAGGATCGCCACAAGAACCACCGGAACCCGCAACACGCGCAGCGCCTTCAGCACGTGCATCCATGGCGTGGTGAACTCGATCAGCAGCGCCAAAGTCGCCGCCGTCTCCACGCGCAGCATCAGGTAACTGGCGGTGGCGAACCCCTGCGCCGTGATGGTCCAGTGGAGGGCCGGCACGCGGTAGAGCGCAACGCCAGGCGTCAGGAACAAAGCCGGCACGGCGATGGCGCCGGTAAACGCGAGTGCCCCTATCCATACCCTGGTTGCCAGCACTCGGAAAGAAACGCGCGAAAGCGCGGCCAGCAAGCAGGCGAGCGCGAAGATGGCGACGATTACCCACAGCCGCTTTGCTAGTGCGGCGGCCAGAACCAACGAAAACAATCCCACCACTTTCACCCGCGCGTCCAGTTGTTGTAGCAAACCTCCGGCGGAGGCGGAATTCTCTGCGTCGAGCGCCAGCGCCAGGCCCTCGTGCAGGCCTTCCATGGTGCTCTCGAGGAATCGGCCCCGCCGATATGGCAGTTTCATGTGGCCGGCTCTTTGCGGCGGAACAGCCGCGCCCCGATCAAGCAGGCCAGCAAAACCAGGCCCACGCCAAACATGGCCGACAGCAGATAGCCGAACGCCGCACTGCGAATGTAAGGGGGTGCATAGCGCGCGAAGGGCGCGGTCCAGATTTGCGACCATCGGGCCAGGCCTTCGGGCGCGTGCAGCGGAGCCGCCTGGTGGAAAGACGAGGCCGCAATTGCGTGCCGCGCGGAGGGGTCGGAGAAATCCCGCGCCACCCATTCGCCCCACGCCGAGCCGGTAGCCAGAATTCCCAACGGCGTCAGGATCAGAAGCGCGCCCAGGCCCGCCCAGAGCGGGCGCAGAGTGCGGCCGGCAGTCGGCGAAGCGAGCGCCGCGCCGCCCGCGGTGCTCTGCAACAACGATGGATCGGATCGTTGCAGGAACGCCACCACTCCCGCCGAGACCGTCAGTTCGGCGAAGCCGGCAATCGTAAGGTGGCCCAGCATCATCGCAGGGATGGCGACGCTGAGCGGATACGGGCAATAGAGCGGCGCGCCCGTGGCGTCGCGATAGAGCAGCGGCTGAATACCAAACTCGATGGCTGCCAGCAGCGCCGAAACGTTGATCGCCGCGTAGCCCGCCAGGCCGGCCGCCACGACGCGGCGCGCCGAGCCGATTGCCGCGTGCCGGGCAAGAATGTGGTACACCGCGTACGCCACCAGCGCGCCCATAATCGCCATATTGAAACAGTTGGCGCCGATTGCCGTAATGCCGCCATCGCCAAAGAACAGGGCCTGAATCACGATCGCCGTGGACACCGCCAGCATGGCCGCCCACGGTCCCAAAACCACCACTGCCAGTCCGATGCCCACCGCATGGCCGGTGGTCCCCCCGGGAAGCGGCAGGTTGAACATCATGATGACGAACGAGAATGCGGCGAACAGCGAAATCAGTGGAACCACCCGCGTGTGCAGCGCCTTTCGCACGCGCCGCAGCGCGACGTACCAGAACGGCGCGGCGCCAGTGTAAAGGGCCGCGCAGGTGGCCGGGCTGAGATATCCATCCGGTATGTGCATGGCGGAGGCAAGCCGGTGAAGGCCGGCGGGCAATTCTCAGTGTAGTACGATTCGTGCATTCGTATGTCCGGCTGTCGGTTGCCATGCACCGGCGTGGAGCCGATTTCGACACGTGATACCTTGTACCTTCGGACCGAGGAATCGCCTTCGTCCGGCGCGACCTAAGGAGCGCATCCGTTCATGTATCTTCGTTTACTCCGGCTTTCGGCAGCGCTGGCCGCGCTTTGCGGCGCAGCCGCGGCGCAGAGCGTGCCGAAGCAGCGGCCCGCATCGGTGCCCTACACGTGGAAGAACGTGCAGATGGTGGGCGGCGGGTTCGTCGACGGCATCGTCTTTCACCCGACCGCCAAGGGCGTGCGGTATGCGCGCACCGATATCGGCGGCGCTTACCGTTGGAACGACGTCGCTCATCGCTGGGAACCGATGCTCGACTGGGTACCCTACGAGAACCGCAACTGGATGGGCGTCGAAAGCGTTGCCGTCGATGCGTCCGATCCCAATCGCGTGTATCTCGCTTGCGGCACTTACACCGACCCGGCCACACCGGATGGCGCCATTCTGCGTTCCAGCGACCGCGGCATGACCTTCCAACACACGAACGTGCCCTTCAAGTTCGGCGGCAACGAAGCCGGCCGCGGCCACGGCGAGCGACTGGCCGTCGACCCTAATGACGGCACCGTTCTCTATCTGGGAACGCGTCACAACGGTCTGTGGAAGAGCACCGACCGCGCCGTGACCTGGAGCAGGGTGGACAGCTTTCCCGATGTCAGCGAAGCCGCGCCCGCCGCCGGCAGCCAGCAGGGGCAGGGAAGCGGCATCCTGTTCGTGGTGTTCGATTCGCGTGGCGGAGCGAAAGCCAAACCGAGTTCGACTATTTATGTGGGTGTTTCCCTGATGGGACGCGACAACCTGTTCCGCTCGAAGGATGCCGGCAAGAGCTGGCAGCCCGTGCCCGATGGGCCAACGCAATACCGGCCCGCCCGCGCGGCGCTGGCGTCCGATGGCACCTTCTACATCTCTTAC
>CAZFOP010000369.1:0-4236 GCA_964520085.1 uncultured Solibacteraceae bacterium
TGGCGCCGGGAAACGCCTCCACCACTTCGGCGATGAAGCGGTGCCCGTTTTCGATCTCGACGCGCACCTGCCCATCCACCTGGCTGGCGCGCAATTGGAAGCGCCGTTCGATGGATTCCGCCAAGGCCTTCGCGTCTTCGGCCTCGAGCACGACCACATCGCCGCCGATGCGCGAGCGGAGGGCTTGCGGGCTGCCTTCGGTCACCACCTGCCCCTGGTGCAGCAGCACCAGCCGGTTACAGCGGTCGGCCTCTTCTAGCACGTGGGTGGTGAGCAGGATCGTCACACCCTCCCGGTCGCGCAGCCGCTCGATGTGGCGCGTCAGGTCGCGGCGCGCGGCCGGGTCGAGGCCGGTGGATGCCTCATCCATCAACAGCACGGGTGGCCGGTGCAGCAGGGCTTTGGCGATCTCGACGCGCCGGCGCAATCCGCCGGAGAGCGTCTCCACCACGTCCCTGCGGCGATCCTCCAGGCCCAATTGCGAAAGCGCGTATTCCATGCGTTCCCGCAACAACGCGCCCGAAAGCGCGTGCAGATGGCCCTGCGCGCGCAGGTTCTCTTCCACGGTGAGCGCCCTATCCAGGCTCTGCGTCTGGAACACCACGCCGATCTGGCGCCGCACCGCCGCGCGGTCGCGCACCACGTCGCAACCGCCAATCAGAGCGCGGCCTTCGGTCGGCGCCATCATTGTCGACAAGATTCGGAACAGCGTGGACTTGCCACCGCCATTCGGCCCCAACAGGCCGAAGATCTCACCCTTCGCCACCGTGAAGTTGACGTTGCGCAAAGCAGTGCGCTCGCCATACCAATGGGTTAGGTTTTCAACTTGAATCACAGGCCAGGCCTATCGAATAGCATGAGTCCGTAGAGAAATGGCAGATACACGACCGAGGTGAGCAGGACCGCGCGGGCGCGGGCGACGGTGCGTTCGCGGGCCACTCGCACGCCCGAGTAGAGGAACGCCAAACCGAGCAACAGCGCGCCAGCCAGATAGATGCGTCCTGACATCCCCAGCATACCCGGAACCAGGCTGACCGGGATCAGCGCCAAGCCGAAAAGCACTATCTGCCGCGCCGTCGAGCGGCCGTCCGGTTCCACTACCGGCAACATGCGTATGCCGGCGCGCGCGTAATCCTCTTTATACATCCAGGCGATCGAAT
Source organism: uncultured Solibacteraceae bacterium (assembly GCA_964520085.1). Lineage (GTDB taxonomy): Bacteria > Acidobacteriota > Terriglobia > Bryobacterales > Bryobacteraceae > Bog-375. The sequence continues at coordinate 1,161 of CAZFOP010000369.1, forward strand.
AGAAGTGGGGAAACTGCCAGAGGAAGAGGATGGCGAACAGGACCCACGAATCCGCCGTCAGCTTTCCCGCCGCCGCCGCGTAGCCGATCACCGGCGGCATCGCGCCTGGGATGGCGCCGATGGTGGTGGACCACCAAGTGAGCTGCTTGAGCGGGGTATAGAAGAACAGGTAGCTGGCCAGCGTGAAAGCGCCAATCCAGGCAGCCAGCGGATTCACCCCCAGCCACAAATCGGCAAATCCCGCCACAGAAAGCGCCACACCGAATGCCAGCGCCGGCCCTGAGGCAAGCCGTCCAGAAGGCAGCGGCCGGTCCGCCGTACGCCGCATACGGGAGTCGGCCTCGCGTTCGATCCACTGGTTGAGCGCGGCCGTGCCGGAGGCGATCAGCCCCGTCCCGAGCATGGTGTGGAACAGTCGCAACAGGCCCACGTGCTGGAGGAATTCGCTCCAACCGCCCGTACCCGCGAGTCCGAAGAAGTAGCCGATTCCGGTGCTCATCAGAATCAGCCAGGTGATTCGCGGCTTGGTCAGATCGATGTAATCGCGCATGTGTGGGATGGTGAGCCGCCCTCTCGTGTGCCGGGCATGATTATGAGATGCAGCCACATTGAAGCAAGCTTCCCAAAACCGCTCCCTATTCGCCCTCCGTCGACATCATCCAGTCCGCCAGCCATCCTCGCGCCCGCCCATGTGGAAGTTTGCAACAAAGCCGGCGCGCCCCAGGGATCGGCGGCGACTTTTCATTGTAGTGGTTTTGGGATGCCGCACGGAATGTCGAATCGAAAGTAATGTCCGCCTGAAGCCGATACCCAATCGGAGCCGCGACCACAGGGAGCGGTTGTAACAGGAAGAAGCGCCTCGAACCCAGCGAACACCGCCGTGACCTATCTCATCACATTTTCCTGTTACGGCTGCCACCTGCATGGCGACGCATCCGGTTCCGTCGATCGCGCGCACAACTTACCGCGTAGCCCTGTGCTCGAAGTCGATCCGCAACGCGCAGCAACAGAGTCTCGGCAGATGAACCAGCCGCCATACGCCTTGGATCGGGCCCGCCGTGACACCGTGCTGGCCGCATTGATCGAGCGCTGCCACGAGCAACACTGGACGCTGCTGGCGGCCCACGTGCGCACGAGTCACGTTCACATCGTGATCGACGCGGAGTCCGACCCCGAACGAGTCATGAATGACATTAAGTCCTACGCGAGCCGGTGCCTCAACCAGGCGCATATCGATGACCCTTCGCGCAAACGCTGGGCGCGGCACGACAGCACCCGATGGCTATGGAAGCCCGAACACGTCTCCACCGCCATCCGCTATGCAGTCGACGAGCAGGGTGATGCGTTGGCTGTGTTTGAGTCTGCACCATGACCGCTCCCTCCAGTCGCGGCTCCGTTTGGGGCTCGGATCTCCGAGGGATTCCGGATTTCAGTGGTGAGGAGGAAGCCGAGCGGACTCTATTACAGCGAGTCGCGTGGCCCGCCGCTTCCGTCGATTCGGTCGATTTTGCCGACCATCCTGGACCTAAGAATCGTATAGATAGCCTCGGCGTCATGGTAGTCCTCTTCATCCACCTCGGACCACGGTCGCTCGCGCACCCGCCGCGCCGGGTGCACGAAATTGCGTATTTCGCGAAGGAGATGGGCTAGGCCCGCGCCCCTGTACTCCGCAATCGAGGTTGATACAGGAGGAAGCCACCGGGCTTTTTGGCAAGTCTCGATAAGGGTTTCGAAGGTCCATGTTGCGGGCTCACTCGGAGATCGCGGACGCACCCGTCGGGGCAACGATTCCGCAATAACCTGAGCCTTTCGACTTGACCGAAGACATCGGATGAGCAGCAGACCCTCCAGACCGGCACCGAGCAGAGTAACGGCAGCGGAGTACGCGCTGGCAGACGCAGCCCGACTGGCGTCAACCTCGTACTGAACAACAATGTCCTTGAGGGCAGGGATGATATCGCTCGCGTGATGCAGCGCTCGCCGACCGCGTTCGCGAAGTCTTTCGAACTCGCTGGGAGCGTTTTCCTTGAGAGCTGCAAACTCGTCCAGCCCAAATTCCCGCAGCGCCCTGATGAAACACTTGTCGAGAACGGAAGAGTATTGTTGACTCAGGCGCTGGTACTCCTTCGGAGCCTCCCTGGTCGGCCAGTACTCGTCTGCGCCAAGCTGGTATTTCCGCTCGATTGCGGCCATCCCTTCTCGGATTTCCCGCAGGTCATCATCGTTCTCTCCGCCCATGCACCGGCCCTCGTGAACTCCCTCAACAGCCGACGAGGCGTAAAACACGAATTCTTGGCGTGAAATCCGTCGCGATGCGCGAAGCGCAAGCGCGAGTGCAATAAACTGTCGGGCCCTGGTTGGATCCTTCCACGAATCCGTTTTGCGGCTGCGGCGCGTGGCAGAAAAAGCTTCGACCACTTCTGGGAGTATGTCCTGTCCTATCGCCCGGATGTCAAGGCGCTCCAGCGCTCTCAAAATGCCGTTGCGATCGCGCATGGAAAGGCGCCGTCGAGTGAGAGGCTTCAGAAGCTTGCGCTTAATCATGCTGTGTTCCGCTCGGTCGGCCATAGCATTGATCCTACCAGCCTGGACAGAGCATCCGGCCGTGTAGTGCGCAGCACCCCGCCCCCCTCTGTGGTACACTACTTTCTTATGGCAAGCGTCACCCTCGCGCGGCATCATCACCACAGTTCCACGCGACGGGCGCTGCAATAATTTCCACTAGACAAAATGGAAAGGACGCCCGCCGCGAAAACGGCGGGCTTTTTTTGTTTTACGATGAATCTCGATTTCGAAAAATCCGGCGGGCTCGTCACCGCCGTCATCCAGGACCACTCGAGCGGCCGCGTGCTGATGGTGGGCTTCATGAATGAGGAAGCCTTTCGCAAGACCGTGGAGAGCGGCTTCGCCACCTTCTGGAGCCGGTCGCGGCAGAAGCTGTGGCTGAAAGGCGAAAGCTCGGGCCACCGGTTGGTGGTCAAGGAAATCTCGATCGATTGCGACCTGGATGCGCTGCTAATCAAGGTGGAAGCGCAAGGTCCCGGCGTCTGCCACGAAGGTTACGAAAGCTGCTTCT
>CAZFOP010000370.1:0-4213 GCA_964520085.1 uncultured Solibacteraceae bacterium
GATCAGCGGCATCGCCACCGCCTGCACGCCGGCGATCACCATGCTGATGGCGATCACGCCCGGCAGCAGCACGGCCTTGAACCCGCTCGCCATCAAGCCGCCCGAGGTGAGCACGCGTCCGAAGACGAAGGTGAACAGCAGTGGCTGGAGCAGATTCTGCACCAGCACCATCGCCAAACTGCGGCGGGCGACGTGACCGTCGCGCGATAGCAGTGCATAAAACGTTTTCCAGTTCACTCGCGCAGGCTCCTTCCTGTGTGATGCAGGAACAGGTTTTCCAGACTCGGTTCCTGAATATGCACGTCGCGCACTTCCACGCCGGCCGCCTGCGCGGCGTTGACGAGGGGGCCGATCAGGGGGCCGCCGCGGTCGGCGTACACATCGGCCGCCGTCGGGTCGGCCGACTTCACTTCGGTCACGCCGGGCAGTTCGCGAATCTGGCGGAGCAGCTCGTCCGTCGCCCGGTCGAAACGCAGGCGCAGCAGGTAGCCGCCGGGAATCGACGATTTCAGTTCGCGCGGCGTGCCCTGGGCGATGATCTTGCCGTGATCGATGATCGCTAGGCGCTGGCACAGCGTGTCGGCTTCATCCATGTAGTGCGTGGTCAGCACGATGGTCTTGCCGAGGCTGCCGTAGCCGCGGATGATCTCCCACAGCATCAGGCGTGTCTGCGGATCCAGGCCCGCCGATGGCTCGTCGAGGAACAGCACCTCGGGATCGTGCATCATGGCGCGCGCGATCGAGAGGCGCTGCATCAGGCCGCCGGAAAGTTCGCGGACCATCTGGTTGGCGCGGTCGGTGAGCTTGAATTTCTCCAGTTCCTCATCGGCGCGGCGCGCTCGCTCGCGGGCGCTCTGCCCGAAGTAGGCGCCGTGAAACAGCAGCACCTCGCGCGTAGTCAGCGCAAAATCCAGATTGGGCCGCTGCGGCACCACGCCGATCACGCGCTTGGCCTTCACCTGCTGCTGCCAGACGTCGAACTCGCCTACGAAGGCGCGTCCGGCGGTGGGCTCGGTGCGCGTGGTGAGGATGCCGATGGTGGTGGACTTGCCCGCGCCGTTCGGGCCGAGCAGGCCAAAGATCTGACCGGCCGGAATCTCCAGTGAGACGTCGTCGAGCGCCAGAATTTCGACCTTCTTTTTCTTTTCTTTCCGCCCGCCGGAACGTGTCGGGCCGAAGGAAAAGCCGCGCCCGCCGGCGGCCGAGGGCGGCGGCGAATCGTACACCTTGCGTAAATGCTCGATGCGAATCCCGATTCCCATGGATTACGATTCTCTCTTCTTGCTGGGATACATTCGACAACCCTCCTGGCCAGCGCATTTCGGAAGCTGCTTCCCCATCGCCCCCAATGTGGTTTCCGTACATTATCTCAAACCGCGCATGGGACGCAACACTGGGAAGGGAACGGCGCTCGTCACGCCTTCGGGTATTGGTCGCTGCACGCCTTCGAGCAGAAGTGTACAACCTGGCCATTGACAGTGCGTGTCAGGCTGGCCGCGGCCGAGACATACGTCCCGCAGACGGGATCCTTCTTCAGTTCTCCCCCTGCCTGAACCGTTGGTGCACTCTGCGGGCGGCGCGCCGGCGGGTTGCGATACCGGGAGAGAAAATTGCCGAGCAAAGAACGGATGAAGAGGAACAGCAGCAGGGGAAATACAAACTCGACGAAAAATGCTCGAATCATGAGATCGGGGCAGAAGCGCGCCGCCTCTGCCCCGGATTGTGTGTGCGGCTACTTCGTAGTCTTCTTGGTTTTCTTGCCTGCGTCGGGGTTCTTGTATTGCACTTCGAGCGTGGATCCGAGTGTGGTCAGCATGTCCTTGGATTCCTGCGCGTGGACGCCATTCGGGCTCAACTCGAGGTACTTTTGGAAAGCTTCCACGGTTCCGGGAACCGCGATGATCTTCCCGTCTTTGTCATACGACGCTTTGCCCACCAGCGTGATGCCATATTGATAGAAGGCCTCGGCAAAGGGCGGCGTGATCGTAATCGCCTTCTTGAACGTTTCGCTGGCCGCATCGTTCTGGCCGGCGTTGATTTCGAGCGCGCCCAGGTTGTAATAATACTGGCCTGCGCCGGCCGGGTTGATGGTCGCGGCTTTTTCGAGCTCGGCTTGCGCTTCGGGGAACTTCTTGCATTGCGCCAGCACCAGCGCATAGTTATTGTGGAGACCGGGTTCTTCCGGGTTGATCTCGATCGCTTTGGTCCAACTATCCGCGGACTTCTGCATGTTGGTGTCGAAATCGGCGCCCGTCTTCGTCTTGGCAAGCTGCTCATAAGCCTGGGCCAGGCCGGACCATACGGCGCCCTGCTTGGGGTCGAGTTCGGAAGCCTTGGTTAAGCTTTCGATGGCGGCGTCGTACTGCTTGTTGTCCAGGGCCGTCTTGCCCGCGCTATACGCTTCGTTCAAGGCGGCGTTCTTCTTCATGCTTTCCGAGCGCTTCTTATAAAGTTCCTCGAGCTTCTGCTTATCCTCCGCGCTCATGCCTCGCTCCTGGTCTTTGGAGAGGTTGCCGGTCGATGCGGCCTGCTGTATGGCGGCTTTCGCCTTCAGGTTGAAATCCACGGTCGTGTATTTTGAGGTGGTGGTTCTCACCCCGGCAACCTTGTCCACATCCCTGCCGTCCACTACACAGGTGACGTTGAACACGCCGAGGGGCAGCCCGTTGTATATGTAATGCCCCTTCTTGTCGGTCGAGACTTTGAACGTGGAAGTCACATCGGTGCGCTCGATGCGAATCTGGGCCCCTTTCAGAGGCCCGCCGTCCTGGCCCGTCACAACCCCTTCGATCACCGTGATCTGGGCAAAGGATGGCAGCGCCATCAACAGCAGCCCGGCCAGGGTTGCAGCCATAGTTCGGATCTTCATGGAACCTCCAACTTGAGAGTTATTTGTATGAAATTCGAGTATACCGCAATTGACCTGTATCACCCTTGCAGCGGCGCGCGCAAGCGCGTTAACAACGACCCAGGCGCGCCTGCGCACTACTCGCCGAACAGACCGATCTGCGCTTCGGGCACGGCCTTTTCCTTGCGCCGCTTGAGAGGACTGCCCACCACCCCCAGCACCTCCACCGAACGCAGCGCCGTGCGCGGCAGAAACACGCGCTGCTGCGCGCTGTAGGGGTGCGGGGGAATCACGTTGAATCCGTATGGTTCCACCGCCAGCAGGTTGTTCGGCATCACGCCTTCCATCACTTCCCCATCTTGAAAGGTGAATCGCATCCACAGACCCTCCATCTTGGGGCGATTGAGGAAGACGGGGCGCTCGGCCTCGGTCGCGGCGTTGAAATCGCGAACGAACGAGACGCTCTTGATCTCGGCGTAAGGTACCTCGACGATCTGGCCCTCGGCAGAGAGCAGTTCGACCCCCGTAGGTTGAAGATAAGAAAGGGGATTGACGTACCCCGAGAGATTCTCCCGCTGGAATCGTCGAATCACAGCCTTTTTGGTGGTGGAAGTGGCCAAGGGTCGCCTTTTTTTTCAACTATGTTTCAATCATTTAGGCGCTTATTGTATCATTGGCACGATGGTAGAAGCGCTCGCGGAGCAATCGGCCGGTCTGAAAGGCCACAGCCAGGCGTTTCTCAATTATTGCCGGGTGGAAAAAGGCCTGTCCGCCAACTCGCTCAGCGCCTATGGTACTGACCTGGATCGGTTTATCGCTTTCGTTGGCAGCCAGGCGGGCCTCCCAGGACCGGAATCGCTCCGTCTATATACTGACAGTTTATACCGCAGCCAGTTGGGCCATCGTTCCATTGCCAGGCATTTGGCCACACTTCGCTGTTTTTTTCGCTTCCTGTTACAGGAGAATTTGATCGACTGGGACCCGGCCCAGGAACTGCGCCCCCCCCGGCAATGGCAGACCATTCCTAAATTCCTCAATCTAAGTGAAATAGAGAAGCTGATCCAGGCTCCCGACACGGCTCGGCCCACCGGTCTTCGCGACCGCGCCATGATTGAGCTGCTGTATGCCTGCGGGCTAAGGGTTTCCGAATTGTGCAGCGTGGGAGTGGGCGACCTGGACGCCCGTATGGGCTACGTGCGGGTGACAGGCAAAGGCAACAAGCAGCGCCTGGTGCCGGTGGGGCGGGAGGCGATTGGCGCCGTGGAGCGGTACTTGGCGGAGGGCCGCGCAGCTCTGCTCAAAGGCCGCGCCAGCCGCTATCTGTTCGTGACCGCGCGCGGCGGCTGTCTCACCCGGCAGGCGTTT
>CAZFOP010000371.1:0-4211 GCA_964520085.1 uncultured Solibacteraceae bacterium
CGGCTGCGGCCGGGGGTTTCCGCGACCGAGGCTCGCGCGTCGCTGGGCGTCATCGCACGCCGCCTGGAGCGGGAATATCCGCAAACCGACGAGGCGCGATCCATCGATGTGGTGCCGTTGCGCGAACTCGGCAATCAACAGACGGAACGTTTTGTCCTTTTGTTGCAGGGTACGGCGATTTTCGTGCTGCTGCTGGCCTGTGCCAATGTCGCCAACCTGCAGCTTGCGCGCGCCACCACGCGCCAGCGCCAGTTTGCGGTGGAAGCCGCACTGGGCGCGAGCCGCCTCCGCATCGTGCGCCGGCTGCTGGCCGAATCCACTTTGGTCGCCCTGTTGGGAGGCGGTCTGGGAATATGGCAAGCGTCCTGGAATCTGGAGTTCGATAAAGCGCACGTCCCCTCCGAGGTGCTGCGCTTCGTGCCCGGCATGAGAACGATGCACATGAATGGTGGTGTGGTTCTATTCACACTGGTGGTTTCGCTGATCGCGGGAATTCTGTGTTCGGCGCCGGCGGTTCTGTTGGTGTTGCGAAGGAGCGCCGCCGCGGACTTGGGCGAAACGCTGAAGGAAGGGGGCCGCAGTTCGAGCGCCGGGGCCGCTCATAGCCGAATGCGGAGCGCGCTGGTGACGGCCGAGGTGGCGATGGCGCTGGTTCTGCTGGTAGGCGCCGGGCTGATGGTCGAGACCTTCCGCCATATGTTGACCGCCGATCCCGGATACAACCCCAAGAACCTGCTGACGATGACGATCGCTTTGCCGGCGAGTTCGTACCACGCGCCGGAGCGGATCCATGCGTATTATGACCGCGCGCTCACGGCTCTCGACGGCGTTCCCGGCGTGCGGCTGGCCAGTGCCTCCGCGAATTTGGGAGCTACCGGCGGATTCTATATCGAAGGCCGGCCCGAACCGCGTCCGGGCGAGGCGCACCCGGAGGTGCGGGCGGTGAGCGGGCATTACTTCGAGACGATGGAATTCCCGATTCGCCAGGGGCGCGCCATCTCACCGCAGGATGGGCCCGATGCGCCGCGAGTGGTGGTTCTCAGCGAAACCGTGGCGCGCCACTACTGGCCGGACTATCCGCATACGCAGGATCCCATTGGCCGCCGGGTCAGACTCGGCGACGCGCAGTCCCCATGGTTAACCGTGATCGGCGTCTCCGGCGACCTAAAGGACTGGTTCAGCGGTCAGCCCCAGCCGATGGCGTACGTTCCTTGTGCGCAGGCTCCTTCGCCAGTGATGAAACTGCTGCTGCGGACCACCGGCGATCCGCTGGCCGTTGCCAGCAACGCGCGGGCGGCCGTGCGCGGCGTGGACCGGGATCCACCGATCTACGACGTCGAAAGCATGGAGCAGAACGTCGCATGGCAAACCTCCGGTATCCAGGGCGCCGCATTCAGCATGGAGAAGTTCGCCGCCATCGCGCTGCTGCTGGCGATCACGGGGATTTACGCGGTGATGTCCTATGCCGTGGCGCAACGCACGCACGAGATTGGCGTCCGCATGGCCTTGGGAGCGCGCCAGGCCGACGTGCTGAAGATGGTCGTTGGCCAATCCTTCCGCATGGCCGGCGCCGGATTGGCGATCGGGCTGCCGCTGGCGTACACTCTGGCGCGGGTCGTATCCAGCCTGCTTTACAACGTGATCCCTGTGGACTTATCCGCTTTTGGGGCGTTCACTCTCCTGCTCGGTTTCGCCGCGCTGCTGGCTACGTATTTCCCAGCGCGGCGTGCGGCGAAAGTAGAGCCGGCCGTGGCGCTGCACAACGAGTAGGATCTCACGCGTGCCGTTCATCCGCCTCGCGCATCCGCTCGGCAATCCACTGACGCCACGCGTCCAAACCGTTGCCGGCGGTGCAGGACGTTTCGACGATTTCGATATCGGGGTGGATGCTGCGGGCGTTGCGGCGCGCGGCCTCCATGTCGAACGGCACATAGGGAAGTAAGTCGATCTTATTCAAAACCATGAGTCGCGATTTGGCAAACGCTCCCGGATACTTGAGCGGCTTATCGTCGCCTTCGGTTACGCTCAGAATGACGATCTTCGATTCCTCACCCAAGTCGTAACTCGTGGGGCACACCAGGTTGCCGACATTCTCGATCAGCAGCAGATCCAACCCTCCCAGGTCCCAACCCTCAAGCGATTTCTCGACCATGCGCGCATCCAAATGGCACGCGCCCGCCGTCGTGATCTGGCGGACCGGGAAACCGAAGCGGGCCAGGCGGCGTGCGTCGTTGTCGGTTTGAATATCGCCGGTGACGACGGCCACGCGCGTCTCCGGCGCGAAGCCTTCCAACGTCCGCTCGAGAAGCGATGTCTTGCCGGAGCCGGGAGAACTGATGCAGTTCAGCACCAGGGTGCCGCATTCGGCGAACTGTTCGCGCAGCGCTTGCGCGATCCGGTCGTTCTCGCTCAGCACCTTTCTCTCGATGGCGACTCGTTCCACGTTAATCCTCCAGTTCCAGGTAGGCGATATCCAGCTCGGACCCGCGCGGACGGAAGTCGATGTCGAGAGCGAGCGGCTCCAGCTCGGTTCCCTTCACCAATACTTCCAGACAGAACCGCAACGACTCGACATCCACGCCGGACCATTCGCCGAGGCGCAAGCCCACCTTGCTGGCGCGGGCGCCTGGATGGCGCGTGATTTCGACGCGCACGGCTTCGATCACCGAACTGGCAATGCCCATTTCGTGCATCAGCAAATTCTGGGAAGTTGATCGCCGGGCAGCATATCGACAATCCGCGTGGTTCCGAATGGAGTCCGCAGCATCACCAGCCCGGGATGAGTATCGGTAACGGCGCCGATCAGCACGGCGTCGTGTCCTTGAGGATGCCGCCGCATCGCCGCCAGCACGTTCTCGCCGGCGTGCGGGGCCACGAAGGCCACCAGTTTGCCCTCGTTGGCAACGTAGAGCGGGTCCAACCCCAGCATCTCGCAGGCTCCGCGCACTTCCTCGCGCACCGGGATGGCGCTTTCCTCAATCGTGATGCCCACGCCGGCGCGGGAAGCAATCTCATTCAGCGCACTCGAGAGTCCGCCGCGGGTGGGGTCGCGCATGGCGCGAATGTCCAACGAAACGGCCAGCATCGCGGCCACCAGGCCATGCAAAGGAGCGCAATCGCTGAGCAGGTCGGTTGAAAATTCAATTCCCTGCCGCTCCGCCAGAATGGCGATTCCGTGGTCGCCAATGGGGCCGGAGAGTAGCACGAGGTCGCCTGGGCGCACCAGCGCGGGCGAGAGGCGAGCGCCTTCGGGCACCAACCCGATGCCGGTGGTATTGATGAACACCCCGTCGCCGCTGCCCTTTTCGACCACTTTGGTATCGCCGGTGACGATTTCGACTGGGATGGTGTCGGCGGCCTGGCCCATCGATTCGGCCACCCGCCGCAGGGTCTCGATTTCCAGGCCCTCTTCCAGAATAAAACCGGCGCTCAAGTAGAGCGGCGCCGCGCCTGCCATCGCCAGGTCGTTCACCGTGCCGTTCACCGCCAGCGATCCGATGTCGCCGCCGCGGAAGAACAGCGGCTTCACCACAAACGAATCGGTGGTGAAAGCCAGCCGCACGCCTTTGATCTCGAATACGGCCTGGTCGTCCAGCCGGTTGAGGATGGGGCTGTGAAAGAAGGGCAGAAAGACATCGCGCAGCAACTCGGCGCTGAGCCTGCCTCCCGAGCCATGGCCGAGCACGATGCGATCCTTCACCGCCAGCGGCGAAGGACAAGTGAAATCGATAGGGCTGCTCACGTCTTCGCTCCCACCGGCGCGGTATGGCGCCGGTATTGATAATAGGCGGCACAGGCGCCCTCGCTCGAAACCATCGGCGCTCCCATCGGCGTGGACGGTGTGCAACGGGTGCCGAACATCGGGCAATCCACAGGCTTCTTCAACCCTTGCAGCACCAGGGCGCTGATGCATTCGGGCGGCTCGGGGGCGGAGATCGCCTCCACACCAAAAATCTTTTCGGCATCGAACGCGGCGTAGTCCGGGCGCAGGCGGTAGCCGGACTGGGCGATGGGGCCGATGCCGCGCCAGTTGCGGTCCACCACCTCGAACACTTCCGCTATGCGCCGGCGGGCTGCCGGATTGCCACCACGATTCACGCTGCGACCATACTGATTCTCGACTTGCGCGCGGCCCTCTTCGAGTTGCCGCACCAGCATCAGAATGGCTTCCAGCAGGTCGAGCGGCTCGAACCCGCCCACCACGAACGGCA
>CAZFOP010000372.1:0-3756 GCA_964520085.1 uncultured Solibacteraceae bacterium
CAATCTATCGTATAACAGTAGTTTCGGGAGGCATGGATCGATGGTCAAGTGTCCGCAATGCAAAGCTGAGATCGACGTCGAGGAAGAAGATCTCGACGAAGGCGACCCGCTCAGTTGCGATGAGTGCGGGGCCGATCTCCGGGTAATCGGCACCGATCCTCTGGAGCTCAAATCGGCCGACGAGTTGACCGAGGACGACGAGGATGCGGATTTCCTCGATGACGACGAGGAAGAAGCGGAAGACGAGGATTGGAAATAGGATGCCTTCGAGGATTTTACCCATTGACGGACGCGCACGCGGCTTTTCGCGTCGCTGGCTGGCGTTGGTGGCGGCCGCCCTGCTGCTCACCGCGATCGCGGGTTTCGCCGAGGAGCGCAAGACCCGCAGCGTGCAAGGCACGGTCACTGCGCAGGACGATAGCCTGGTGAGCGGCGCCGTCGTCTATCTGAAGAATGCCAAGACCCTGCAGATCCGCTCGTTCTTCACCCAGCAGGACGGCAGTTACTCTTTTCACGACCTCAGCCCCGATATTGACTACGAACTGAAGGCCGAAAACCATGGCGCATGGAGCAACGCCCACACGCTCAGTTCCTTCGACACGCGCAAGCTGGTGACCATCAATCTGAAGATCAACCCGAAGAAGTAAGGGCGGGCTGCAAGGACCAACTGGTGCCGTTCCGGTCGGACTGTTTTGGGGATGGGTGTTGTTCGGCACGATTACAGGCGTGATCATGCCGCGTTGGAGACCCAAGGAATAGGGCGCGGCAGGAGAATAACGGGCAAGCTAAGGTATGCTCCACCATTGCTATCCGGGCCAGTGGTGGGGCATACTTTGGCTTGCCGGTACGCCTACTTCTTCAGCAGACGGTCGATATCGTCGAACAGAGCCTTACCTTCGAAGACATCGCGCGTCAGCGCGCTGTATTCGTAGTCCGCGCGGATGTAGCCGCCGGCGTCGATGACGTACACATGCGGCATGCTGGCGCCATTCGGATTGAGGATGTAGGAGAACATCATCTGTCCCTCGTCGAGCGCAACCGGGTAGGTCAGCTTGTGGCCGCCGATGTACTGGGCGATATTCTGTGGCGAGTCGGTCTTAATGTTGGCCACCGCCAGCACGGCAACCTTGTCGCCATACTTCGGCTGTATCTGGGCGAGGACGCCGGCAAAAGTGGCGCAGTGCGCGCAGTCGGTCTTCAGGAATTCCAGAACCAGCACCTTGCCGCGGTAATCGGCCAGATCGTGGAACTGGAGCTTCAGGTCTGGGAGGGCAAAGCCCGGAGCGCGCCGGGCGCCATCGCCGGCCGCCAGGGTCAGGGAGCAAACAAGAGTGATCAGAATGGTTCGCATATTCACTTTTCAACTTACCAGCTTTCTGAGCGATTCTTCAAAAGGCGCGCGAGCTACGCCCTTTTCCGTGATAATCGCAGCGACGTAACGCGCCGGTGTGACGTCGAACGCCGGGTTCTCGACCAGCGTCCCTTCCGGGGCTATGCGAGTACCGAAAACGTGGGTCACTTCCGCGGCGGCGCGTTGTTCGATGGGGATAGCGGCACCCGAAGCCAGGCTCAAGTCGAGCGTCGAAATGGGCGCGGCGACAAAAAACGGCACCCCGTTCTCCTTCGCCAGCACGGCTACCGAATAGGTTCCCACCTTGTTAGCGACATCTCCATTAGCGGCGATGCGGTCCGCGCCCACCACCACGCAGCCGATCCGGCCCGATTTCAGAAAATGCCCGGCCATGTTGTCGGTGATGAGCGTCACCGGAATGCCGTCCTGTTGCAGTTCCCATACGGTCAGCCGCGCGCCTTGCAGAAAAGGGCGGGTCTCGTCGGCGAAAACGTCGATTCGCTTGCCGTCTTCCACGGCCGCCCGTATCACGCCCAGTGCCGTTCCGTATCCGGCGGTCGCCAGCGCGCCTGCATTGCAATGAGTGAGTACGGTTTTCCGGTCCGGCACCAGCGCCGCTCCGTTGCGGCCAATGGTGCGGCAGATCGCGATGTCTTCGTCGCGCACCAGCAGCGCTTCCTCCACCATGCGCCGGCGAATCTCGGCGATCGGCCGGCCGGCCACGCTCGAGTACACCCGCTTCATGCGGTCAATCGCCCAAAACAGGTTGACCGCCGTGGGACGCGTGGCCGCCAGTGTGGCGCAGATCTCCTCCATCCGTGCGTCGAGGCCGGTTTCCGAAGCGCCGAGCACACCGAGCGCCACGCCCATAGCCACCGCTACGCCGATCGCCGGCGCGCCCCGGATAATCATGTCGCGAATGGCTGCGGCCACTTCCTGGTAGCTGCGGCACGTGACGTACTTTTCCTCGAGCGGCAGCCGCGTCTGGTCGATCATCACCACAGCGCCGTCCAGCCATTGAATCGTCTCTACCATAGGTGGGGCAAAATTCCTTTTTCCGTCATGAGTGCGATGAAGAATAGCGAATTGTAAGCCGCGTGCATGAGCGCGGCCGCTTTGGTGGAACCGGTCACCTGGCGCATCCATCCGAAGGCCGCGCCGGCCATCGTGAGGATCAGGGCATGGCGCCACGAGTTGCCGTACTCGTGAAAATGCAACAGCCCGAACGGGATGGCAGCCAGCAGAACACCCGGTACCGCACCCAGGCTGCGCACCAGCAGCGGCTGCAGGAATCCGCGAAACACCAACTCTTCGCACAGCGGCGCCAGAGTGACGGCCAGCGCGCCCATTACCAACACATCGGCGCGCCTCTCCAGCAGTTGCGTCATCTGGTTGTCCCCGGTTGGCGTGTGAATCAACTTGCTCGCCAGCGCTACCAGAACCGCGGTGGCCATGCCGGACATCATTACCACCATCGCCGGCGGGCGAATCGGCGTCCATCCGAGCGAACGCCAGAACGGGCGATCATACACCACCCGAAACATCATGCCTAGCGCGGCGAACAGCAGGCCATACAGCACGAACATGCCAACGGTGAGGCTCACCATTTCCCACTTGAATAGCTTCATCGCGAGCCATTGCACCGCCCAACTCGCCAACATGCTGGGAATTGCCAGGCCAAAGAACCACAACAAATCGCCGTATCCCCAGAACGGATCGCGCTCCGGCGCGAGCGGCGGCACGCCGGAAAGCGCGGGCACGACTTGAGCCTCCGGAGGGGCAGCGAAGGCTGGATCGGAATTCACGGGCGGCTCTTCCGGCGTCATGAATCCTTCTCGATCAGCGCCGCGGCCAGCAGCGGAATCATCAGCTCGTGATGGCCCGTGATGGAGTAGCCGGCGCCGCCGGAGCCCGCGTGTGGCCGCTGCACCACATTCACACGCGGCCGGTAATGTTGTAGAAAATCGAAATTGGCGGTAGTGAATCCGCTCAGCGGGTGGCCCAGGTTGCGTACCGCGGAAACGGCCTTGAGAAAAACCTCCGGCAGCACCACCGCGGATCCCACGTTCAAATACACGCCGCCATCGTGCAGGTCCGCGACGTAAGAACACAGCAAACGAAAATCGCGGTGCGAGCCGGCGCCGATGGCCGCGCCATCCGCGGCCGGATGCGTGTGCGGCGTGTCGGTTCCCATCGCAACGTGTACGGTGACGGGCGTCGCGGCGCGGTACGCCTGCAGCACCAGGCTAAACGGCGCGCTTGCCGGATCGGCCACGGTTTCCAAACGCCGGCCCAGCGCTTCGCCGATTCCGCCGCGATCGCCGGGTGCCCCAAAGATCACGAAGTTGTCGTCCTGCGCTGCGAGATTACGTGCCGCAGCGCCATGCGTAAGTACACAATCACGG
>CAZFOP010000372.1:3766-4183 GCA_964520085.1 uncultured Solibacteraceae bacterium
CGCCGATCCGAAGCGGCCGTCGGGCAGCGCCGCCTCCACGTCCTCGCTGGTGTGGCCGGCGAGCGCGATTTCGAAATCGTGAATCGCCGACGCGCCATTCAGCGCGAACACCGTGGCGTAGCCGCGCCGCATCAGGTCGACCAGCACCGGCGCCAGGCCGCATTTAACGACGTGGCCGCCCAATCCCCAGACGATGGCGCGCTTCCGATCGCGTGCGGCAACGATCGCGTTCGCCACGCTGCGCAAATCCGCGCCCGCCAGGATGCGCGGCAGCGAATCGAGCCACGCCCCCATGCCGGATCCTTTGCGGTAAACCGACGCAAAGTCCGCCGTCCCGATCTTGCCGCCGCGCTCCCGCAGCGCCACCGTGTGCAGCCCGGCGAAATCGAGCGGTTGCTTCCGGTACCGGCTCATGCC
>CAZFOP010000373.1:0-4160 GCA_964520085.1 uncultured Solibacteraceae bacterium
GCGGTTGTCGCCGCGCTGCACTTCCAGTTCGGCGATTCCGGTTTCCGCCGCCAGCGCGATCAGCTCTCGTATTTCGTCTACAGTCATCTTTTGTTTAGCTTAGCATCTCCGCCGGGTCGCGCATCGGAGGCCCACGTCCCGGTTCGACATCCGGCCGATTCGCTCGCGTGGCACGACGGCTGGTCCGACACTGGGAGAAGAATCGACGCTGCGCCGCGCGCGCTCCTTCATCCACGATTGACACTGCATGGGAGCGGAGATACCTTGAGGTGTCTCCGATCATACGCGGTCCCCATGCGTCGGTGCCCCTCATCCCTTCCTTCTTACTGGTCGTGCCGTAGACGGATCTTCTACCTATTGTTCTCCTGCCTGGCCACGCAGGCCGCGGCGCTGGGGAGCCAACTAACGATTGACACCGCCCATCCGGGCATCAGCGTAAGCCCGACGCTCTATGGAGCATTCCTGGAGGAGATCAACCATGCGGTGGACGGCGGTCTCTATGCGGAACTGGTGCGCAACCGGGCTTTCAACGAGATGGCTTGGCCGGGCAACTGGAGCGTGTCGTCGCAGGGCGGCGCGCAGGTCAGCGCGGCGATGGATTCGAGCGAACATGCGGGCGCTCAAACGAGCGCATTGAAGCTGACCGTCACCGGAATCCCGGCTGGCGCCGCCGGGGCGAACTCCGCGAGCATCGTGAACGAGGGCTTCTGGGGTGTGCCGCTCTCCGATGGCGCCACATACGCGGCCACTGTGTGGGCAAAGACGGATGGGAGCTACTCGGGCACGATCGCCATGCAGCTCCAGTCCAACTCGGGCGCGGTGCTGGGAAGTGTGAGTTTTCCGGCTCCCGGCTCGTCGTGGACGCGACTGACAGCGCCGATCCAGGTGACCAATCCGCAGGGCGAAAGCGACGACAACGCCGTGTTGGTGACGCTGAACGGAAATGGGACGGTGTGGTTGCAGATGGTGTCGCTGTTTCCACCGACATGGAAGAACCGGCCCAATGGTGTGCGCCCGGATCTGGCGCAGGCGTTGGCGGCACTGAAGCCGAGCCTGCTCCGCTTCCCGGGTGGCGCCTTCGTCGAAGGCTACGATATCAATAGCCGATGGAACTGGAAGATCACGATCGGAGACGTGATCGACCGGCCCGGCCATCCCGGGCTCTGGGGCTACACCTCGAGCGACGGCATGGGGCTGCACGAGTATTTACAGTTGGCCGAAGACCTCGGCGCAACGCCGGTGCTGGCCGTCTGGTCCGGCTACACGACCGGCGGACTCATCGTCCCACAGAGCGACCTCGCACCGTATGTGCAGGACGCGCTGGATGCAATCGAGTACGCCAATGGCGACCCGGTGACCAGCGTGTGGGGCGCCCAGCGGGCGGCTAACGGCCACCCAGCGCCGTTTCAACTCAGCTACATCGAGATTGGCAACGAAGACGAACTGGACGACACGCTGGCCGCGCCGGACAGTTACAACGCCTACCGTTTCCCGATGTTCTACGACGCGATCAAACAGCAGTATCCGGATATGCATGTGATCGCTTCCTACGGCGAGAACTGGCTGACCACACCCGTGACAAGCCGGAAGCCGGACCTGGAGGACGAACACTACTACGAGCCGACGGCGAGTCTGCTCATCGATTCGCATACGTACGACGCGCGGGATCGTTCCGGCCCGCAGGTCTTCGTCGGCGAACTCGCCGCGATGGACTTCAATACGACGGCGCCGCAGGAGCCCGCCAGGCTGAATACCCTCGGCGGAGCGCTGGGCGAAGCGGCGTTCCTGATCGGGCTGGAGCGAAACTCGGACATCGTATGGGGAGAGGCTTACGCGCCGCTGTTCGTAAACGTCAACAACCAGGCGTGGGTGCCGGACCTGATCTGGTTTAACGCCAGCCACTTGGTGCTGACGCCGAACTACTGGGTGCAGTGGATGTTTAGTACGCATCGAGGCGACATGGTTCTGCCGGCGACCGCCGATGAGGCGAACGGGCTGTATGCCTCCATCACGTGGCGGCGATCCGACCAAACCATCGTCATGAAGGTGCTCAATAACGCGACAGTGGTAAATGCGGCGACGATTGCCATACAGGGCGGCATAGCGCTGAATCCAGCCGGTCGCGCCACGATACTGACATCGGCGGCCCGCACCGACCAGAACACCTTCGACGCTCCCAGCCAGGTGGCGCCTGTCGAGAGCGTCATCACCGGCGTGGGGCCGAGTTTTCCGTTTACGTTTCCGGCCAATTCGGTGACGGTCCTGGAGCTGAAGAGGGAGTGCGCGCCAGCACGGGAGCCGCTGGCGCACGGACTAGCTGCGGACTGTCGGACGGAACGGTGAGGAGCGAGAGCGGGCGTTTCTGCCTTGGCATCGCACGGCGATTCGTGATGGAACTAACATGAAAACTGTAATGTGTAATTCAATACTAAGTCGCTTACTTTAGTGCTATTAGTTTCAACTTACATATTGCAAATAGCATAATGCCGTGCGACAATCCAATTCAATTCGGAGACGCCACTTACTTGTAGCCCCCGAAAATCGGCACGATGAGGGACACCAAATGTCCGTAACCAGTCAATATACGTTCTTGATGGGCTTCTTCAACGGTCTGTTTCTCGTGGAAAACACCGCCGTCGCCGGCAATCAGGCGTTCAGCGAATCGGGAAACGGCAACGTATTGACCGTTCATCGGCCGAACGGCGAGATCGTGATCGACCTGGGAAAGGAGATCGCAACTCCGGCGAACACGAACCTGGTGGCGACGCAACTGAAAAAGGCGGGCGCGTCTCTCACCAGCGCGATATCCGTTCAGGGGGTTCAGTGGCCCGCGGTTCCGTACTTTTTCAAAGACCCATTTCGCCACAGTTTCTTGGCGATGCTGGTGGAGGTTTATTTCAATTTCGAAATCGAGACGCCGTGGTATTGCAGCAACGCCAACGGAACGCTTTCCGTCTACCTTTTCCTTTTCCTCGATAGCAAGGGTCACTTGCAGGGCTCGGCCGACGGGTGGGCTTATAACTACAGCGGCGGCGGTCCGTTCTGCACCGGCGCCATCGATAGCGGGCTGAACGCGGCCGGGCCGGAGTTCTGCGAACAGATCAACCCGGTGCTCGCCAAGGCACTTGCCAATGCGGCGGGTATTAGTTTCAAGGATCTGTATTTCCTTCCCGGCAACGGAACCAACATCACGAACCCGCCGTTACAGGTTCAGGATGCAAGCGTTGACGTGGCTATGGGGCTTTTGATTTGAAAGGCGGAATACGACATGGATAGCCAAAAGTTGATCACGGACATTACGGCATTGTTAAAGGCGTCCGGATTCGATCAGGTCACGTCGGCCCCAGTTGGAGCGGGGATAATCGTGAGCGGGCAGGCCGGCACCGGCAGGGCGTTGTTTCAATGGATACCGCAGACCGCAAGCAAGGTGAGCGGCGCCCGCGTGTTTTCGAGCGCTTCGCATGGAAGCGTGACGGCCGCGAATGTCGCCGTCGAAGCCCGGACGCCAGGCTTTGGGGCGTTGAAGGAACTCCCGGCCGAGGTGACCGACGCTCTGGTTGCCCGGAGCCGCGCGAAAGCGACCGGGCAGCCGCGGTAAGAGCGGGGGCGATTCAGCCACTCAATCGTTGAGCGAAGAAATCCGAGTTCTTCGCCCCGTAAACGCACGAAAGCCGCGTCCCGCTCCGAGATTCCGGCGCGAGTCCGCGGCTTCCAATCAAAACGGCAGCGCTATTCCTTCTCGCCCTTTTCGCCTACTTCCGGTTCGTCGCGGCCTTGTTGGCGCGCCTTCAGACGGTCTTCACGGCGCTTGGCACGGTCGGCGGCGCGTTTGACCAGTTCGGAACCAACCAGCTCGATCATTCCGAGCTCGGCGCCGTCGCCCTTGCGCGGACCCAGGCGGGTAATGCGCGTGTAGCCACCGCTGCGCTGGCCGAACCGCGTGCCTAGCGTATCGAACAGCTTCTTCACCGAAGCCGGCGTGCGCAACACGGTTGCCGCCTGGCGACGGGAAGCCAGCGTGTCCTTCTTGGCGAGGGTGATCATCTTCTCGACCAGCGGCCTGACCGCCTTAGCCTTGGGTACGGTGGTGACCACACGTTCGGTCTCGATCACGCTGGTGCAGAGATTGCGCAACAGCGAATTGCGGCTATCCACCGGCC
>CAZFOP010000374.1:0-4156 GCA_964520085.1 uncultured Solibacteraceae bacterium
CGCTGATCGGATACATGCGGCGTTTCCGCGTCGAGCCGGAAACCGGCAAGGCCACCTATGCCATCGTGCAGGCGGAGGACGAGCTAGCTTCCATCGGCATGGCGCTTGGTGCCGGCTGGGCGGGCGCGCGGTCGATGACGGCGACGGCCGGTCCCGGCCTCTCGTTGATGAGCGAATTCATTGGCTTGGGGTATTATGCCGACGTGCCGACAGTGATCTTCGACGTGGAGCGCGTCGGCCCCTCGACCGGTTTGCCGACACGCACACAGCAAGGCGACCTGCTCAGTACGGCGTACCTCTCGCACGGCGATACACAGCACCCGATGTTCTTCCCGTGCTCGATGGAAGAATGCTTCACGATGTCGATTGAAGCTTTCGAGTTTGCCGAGCGGTTCCAGACGCCGGTGTTCGTCTTCACCGATCTCGATCTGGGGATGAACAATTGGATGTCGGATGCCTTCCACTACCCGGAGAAGCCGATGAACCGCGGCAAGGTGCTAACGGCGGAAGACTTGGACCGGTTGGGCGGTTTCGTGCGCTACGCCGACGTGGATGGCGACGGGGTGGGCTACCGAACTCTCCCCGGCACGAATCATCCCAAGGCCGGTTACTTCACGCGCGGCAGCGGCCACAATGCGAACGCGCAGTATACGGAACGCGAAGACGATTACATCGCCAACATGGACCGCCTTGCGCATAAGTTCGAGGTGATGCGCAGCCATGTTCCCGAGCCGGCGGAGGAAACGCGGGCCGGCGCGCGCATCGGCATGATCGCCATCGGCAGCTCGGACTACGCGGCGCGCGAAAGCTGCGACCAGTTGCAGGCCGAACACGGCGTGGCGGTGGACTACCTGCGCCCACGCGCTTACCCGTTCACGACGCACCTGGCGGAATTCATCCGCCGCCACGACCGCGTCTACGTGATCGATCAGAACCGCGACGGGCAACTTCTGCTGCTGATGCGGCTGGAGCTGGAGCCGGAATCGATCTCGCGGTTGCGCAGCGTGCGCTACTACGGCGGGATGCCGATCGACGCACGCACCATTACCGACGAAGTGGTCAAACAGGAGGGGAAATGAGCACCGCCGCCGCACCGCCGCCCAAGAAGACCAACCGGATCGGCCTCGACGTCCTGAGCTATAAGGGGAGCAAGACGACGCTGTGCGCCGGCTGCGGCCACAATGCGATTTCCGAGCGCGTGGTGGAATGCTTCTACGAGCTCGGCGTGCAGCCGTGGCAGGTGGCCAAGTTTTCCGGCATCGGCTGCTCGTCGAAGTCGCCGGCTTATTTTCTGGGGCTTTCGCATTCCTTCAACGGCGTGCATGGGCGAATGCCGGCGATTGCCACCGGCGCCCTGCTGGCCAATTGCAGCCTACTGGGCCTGGGTGTTACGGGGGATGGCGACACGGCCTCGATCGGTCTCGGCCAGTTCATGCACATGGTACGCCGCAACGTGCCGATGATTTGCATCATCGAGGATAACGGCGTGTACGGCCTCACCAAGGGGCAGTTTTCCGCCACCGCGGATCTGGGTTCGACGCAGAAGACCGGCGCGGCCAACGATCTGCCGCCGTTCGATTGCTGCGCGCTGGCACTGCAATGGGGTGCAACCTTCGTGGCGCGCTCCTTCAGCGGCGACAAGAAGCAATTGCAGGCGATCCTAAAGACCGCCATTTCCCATCGCGGGCTTTCGGTGATCGACGTAGTTTCTCCGTGCGTGACCTTCAACGATCATGTGGGATCGACCAAGAGCTACGCCTACATGAAGGATCACGACCTGGTGCTGAACGAGTTCGATTACGTGCCGGCCTATGAGGACATCGCGGTGGAGATTGCCGAGGGTGAGGCGGTGGACGTGCGGCTGCACGACGGCTCCCACCTGCGTATCCGCAAACTGGGCCGCGATTTCAATCCCACCAGCCGGATGGCCGCGCTGACCGCCATCGAGGAAGCCGAGACCAAGGGCGAGGTGCTGACCGGCGTGCTGTATATCGACACCGGCAAACCCACGTTTTTCGACCTGCTGAACCTTCCCGCCGAGCCGGTCGCGACGCTGCCGGAATCCAGGGTACGGCCGTCGCGGGCGGTGCTGGAAGAAGTGATGGAAGAACTGCGGTAACCACCGCAGCGCGGCGCGCGAGGCAGGACAGATGGTTGCTTTTCTTCGTCTGCTGGTTTCCGCCGCGCTTTCGCGCATCTCGACAGACCACGAAAGACGATGGTCTGTCCTACCTCACTCGACACGCGCAAAAGCAAAAGGCCGATGCACCTTTTGGGGTGCATCGGCCTTTTGGAAAACTGTGCTGAAGCGAAGAACTACGCGCGGCGCTTGCGAGCCAGCGCGCCGAGCCCGATCAACAATCCACCGACCATGGCCATGGTTGCCGGCTCGGGAGTGGGAGTAGAACCGAGGTATGCCTGAACCGTCGTATCCCCATTAGGAGTGCCGGAATTGGCAGCCACAAGATATGTCGGGCTTGGGGCGTCGAAATAAGTCGACCCGAAATTGCCACTCGCTGCATTGGTTGTGCCTGGTCCAAGCTGCGCCGGCGTCCAAGTGATCGCCATCGATATGGGGGTCTGGTTGCTGTAGATCGTACCACCGCTCGACGTGCCAGTAAACTCCCCGTAGGCGCCGTCGCTCGAGTCATAAATGTACAGATCAAACGTGAAAGCGTTGAACGTCGCTCCCGCGGTTCCGGCTGTGCTGGTGGAACAGGAATTGCACACGATTTCGAAGTCGCCGAGATCGACCTCGGTCGGCGTTCCGGCGCCGGAAGTTGTGTTGCCAGTGAAGGTCAGTGTCCCACTTGCGCCACCCGTACCGGTTGCGGAGTCAAGCGTCAGGCCGCTATTGACGATCGTGCCCCCGCTGAAGAATTCAGTGGTGTAGGTGCCAGTCACTGCCGTGGTGTAGTTGATGGTGCCCGCGCTTGCGGTCGCAACTAGCAATAAGGCAGCCGCCACGATCAAGGCAGCTTGAATAAGACGTCCAAGTTTCATTGCTTTCGACTTTCCTCCGCCGCAGGGAATACCGCTCTGCTGTCTCCCGTCGGCCAATATGCAGATAAATGTCGCTTTTAGTTCCCTACCATCGTACCGAGACGAATGATGAAATTCAACTGAGGTTGGCCAGTTTTTTGGGACAAAGGTACCAAAACACCATTACTGGTACTGGTACGATTACGACCGGTTCGAAACATCGAATCAATACAGATAAGTTTAATTGATTCTTCTATTTATATAGAAGAATCCAGCACCTCACAGCCAGATTCCAGACACCAAGCGACGCGTTGGCAGCGCTCAGCACCGCACTTGGCCTGGGCAAGCAGGCCAATGCGGCATTTTCGGTCGATTCGCAATCGGCTTGACTGTGCTGAATCGTACAAAACCGGCCACTGCGAAGAGATCTCTCCACTGGCACTGCTCAACGTCCGCGCAAACTATGCTTCGCGCTTCTGGCGCACCAGACGGCGATAGCCGTCGACCAGATTGCGGGTGAGGACGGCCATAGCCCAATTGGCTTCCACCTCAGCGCGGGCGCGGGCGGCCATCGCGGCGGCGGCGGGCGGATCCGCGAAGAGATCCGTGACGCGCGCGGCAAAGGCCTCGGGCGAATCGGCCAACGCGCAGAAGCGGCCATCCTCGGCGGCCAGTCCTTCGGCGCCTAGGGCCGTGGAAACCGCCGGGATGCCGGCGGCGAATGCCTCCAGCAATTTGACGCGCACGCCGGAGCCGCTCAGCACCGGGCAGACGAAGACGGCGAAACGTGCGAGCGGCTCGCGAATGTCCTCCACCGTGCCGAGCATTTCCAGGTGGGCGGCGTAATCGGCGTAGGTGTGGGCGGGCGGCGGATCGGATCCGACGATCACGAGGCGCGCGCGCGGCTCGCGGGCGACGATCGGCGGCAGCACTTCATGGACGAACCAGTCGAGCGCGGCGCGGTTGGGATCGTGGCGGAAGCTGCCCACGAAGAGCATGGTGAACGGCTCGCGACCATCGGCGCAAAAGCCGTAACGCGAGACGTCGATGCCGGCACGCATGCCGATGGCGACGCGCGGGGCCAAGCGCGGCAGGAAGCCGAGCAGGTACTCGCGATTCGCCGCCGTACACACCTGCACCTGGTCGAAGTGGGGCAGCGTGCGCAATTCGTAGC
>CAZFOP010000375.1:0-4152 GCA_964520085.1 uncultured Solibacteraceae bacterium
CGGTGACGCGCTACGCACGCATGATGGGTCTGGGCGAAAAAGCCGGGCTGGATATTTCCGGCGAGCAGCCGGGCGAGGTCGCGGGCGAGCAGCCCAAGGGCAGCATGATTCTCATGACGGCCTATGGCGAAGGGTTCAAGATGACACCGCTCGAGCTCGCCGCGTTACTTTCGGCCATCGCTAACGGCGGTACGCTGTACTACCTGCAATATCCCCAGAGCCAGGACGAGGCCGCGCATCTGGCACCGCAGGTGAAACGGCAATTGGATCTGGCGCCCAATGGCATCGACGATATCAAGATGGGAATGCGCGGCTCGGTGGAATACGGCACCGGACGCAACGCAGCCTATGACCCCAACGAGCCGATTCTCGGTAAGACCGGCACCTGTACCGATTATCGTGCCCACGATTTCATGGGATGGTTCGGCTCGTTCAATGAAGTGGGCTTCCATAAGCTGGTGGTGGTTGTGATGCTCGCCAGCCCTTACAAAGGCCCAAACGGCCCACTGGCTTCCGAGGTAGCCGGCAATCTCTACCGCAGCCTCTCCGGCCAGCGCTACTTCACCGCCGATGGCGCCGCCCGGCAATCTGGCATGCCGGAAATCCTCGTCACCAGCCCCTGCTGCTCGCACTAGCCCGGTGGAAGCGTTCGTAAGGGACTCCCGAATTCACGCGTGCAGCGTCGGCATTCGTGCCGGCGTGTACGGGGTGGCAGCTGAAACGAGGAACGGTCGAAATGACTCGACCCTGCACGCAAAAATGCGTGCGCCACGAATGCCCCGAAAACACCAACGCTCGCGGCGGGAGCTTAGTATGCTCCGGCCGCGAGCGCGGGGAAAAGCAATGGTTCTGTGAGGTATCTACTTGGCGGGTTCGGCGACGATTCCGCCGGAGGCCTGCTTGGCGGCCTTCTTCTCTTCTTTCATCTTCTTCGTCGCCAGGGTCTTGTCCAGCCAGCCATCGGCGATTTTGATCTGCTGGTCGTATTCTTCCTTACTGTCCGCCAGGAAGGCGCGCTCGCGGATGAGCAGGTTCTCGTACGACATGGCATCATCGTAGTCGGGGTTGATCTCCAGCGTCTTGTCCAGATCCTTCAGCCCCTCTTCGACCATCGGACCCCATTTCTCCTTGAGTTCCGCCTTGATCTTCTTGTCCTTGATTGGGAACTGGTCTTCCGGTCTCATGCCCGCGCTGAGGAGCCCCTGGCCTAGCGCCGGGTACCACTGCGACCAAACGATGAAACCGAGGCTGTAGTATGCGTCGGCCTTGTTGGGCGACACAGCGATCTCCTTTTCAAACCACTGCTTCGCGTCATCCCATTTCGACTGATTCAGGAACAGGCTGGCGATGGACATAATCGCCAATTCGTCCTTCGGGTTCTGATCCAGAACCTTCTGGAACTGAGCGTAGGCGGCATCCGCCATCTGATCGTTTTCCGGCGAGTGTGCCCCAGGAATGTACTGCTGATAGTAGGCGACCGCCAGATACTCGCGGGCCGAGAGAAAAGTCGGGTCGAGGTCGACTGCGGCTTTGAAGTGCTCGACGGCCTGCGGATACTGGGCATTCTTGAATGCCTGCACGCCATCGTTGACCTCAGAGCGCGATTTCAGCTTATTGCAGCCGGTGGCCGCGAGAGTCAACGCAATCGCGGCGAGAAAAATCGTCAGCTTGCGCATCGCGTATTGATCTCCTATTGCCCCAGGTCCTTGTACGGCATCAGACCGACCTTGTCGATCTGGGCGCCATGCGCGATGTCAATGACCTTGGCTACCCAATTGAATTCCAGCTTCGGATCGCCTTTGACAAAAACTACGCGTTCGGCGCGCGTCTTGAAAATGTCCACCAGGCGGTTCTGCAGGGCCGATAGCTCGACCGGATCCTGATTAATCAGCATGCTGTGATCCTCGTTGATACTGATCACCACCGTGCGGATGTTGCTGTCCGCCGGGGCCCCCGGTGGCGGCGGCTGTGGCACCAGAGCCTCGAGACCTTTTGGCGTCAGCGGCGTGATCACCATGAAAATAATGATCAGCACCAGTAGCACGTCGATCATGGGCGTCATGTTGATGTCGGATTTCGGGCCGCCCGATCCGCCCACTGCCATTCCCATAAAATTGCTCCTTTTCTAGTAATACGATTGCTTCACTTCGCCATTGTGGCCGCTTGCTTCTTGCCCTCGATCTGTTCGGTCAGGAGGCCCAACTGGTCCACACCGGCGGACTGCAGATTTTGTACCACGTCCAGCACAGTCTGGTACTTCGCGCGCTGATCGGCGCGCAGGAAGCATTCCTTGTCCAAACGGTTGGTGAGCATGTCCTTCACCTTCGGCGCCAGATCCTCGGGCTTCATCTGCGTGTTATTGAGGTATACCCTGCCCTCCCGAGTGACGGCAATCAGCACCGCGTCGCTCTTATCGGCCGCCTGCATGGGGATCGGGTTTACCGTTCGCGCCATATCCACTTGGACGCCATTCATCAACATAGGCGTGATGACCATGAAGATGATCAGCAGCACGAGCATCACATCCACCATGGGAGTGACATTGATGTCGGCCACCGGCGCCGGAGCGCTGTGTATCTTGAATTCCATCGCCATTGCTGTTTCTCCCTGGAATGCCGGCTGTACTAACGGGGAGCCGTCTCCGGCTCCCCGCGGTTTTCAACTCGCCGGAATTCCCGACTGTTCAATCGCTCGCTCGGCCGCTACTTGCGGGCGCCTTGCTGGCTACGCTTCAAGAAGTAATCGATGAGTTCGGAGCTGGAGTTGCCCATCTCCACATCGAAAGCTTCGATTCTATTCGTGAAATAGTTGTACATCCAGACCGCCGGGATGGCCACGAACAGACCGATGGCTGTCGTCACCAAGGCTTCTGAAATACCGCCGGCAACGGCGCCGAGGCCCGCCGACTTCTGCGTCGAAATGCCGCGGAAGGCGTTGATGATGCCGGCGACCGTTCCGAACAAGCCGACGAAAGGAGCCGTGGAACCGATAGTCGCCAGGCCCGAAACGCCACGCTTCAACTCCGCGTGTACGATGGCCTCGGCACGGTCCAGGGCGCGCTTGGAAGCTTCGATTTCCTCACCCGGGATTTCGGAGCTGATCTGATGCGCCTGGAATTCCAGCGCGCCGGCCACCGCCGGAGCGAACTGCCGGGACTGTTTACGGGCGGCGCTATAGGCCAACAACCTGTCGATCATCACGCCAATCGAATACGCCGACATGATGAACATCAGGATTACGACGCACTTGGCTAGCACGCCCATCTGGCTCCAAAGGTGCGGCAGGTCGAAGCCCACCGACTCCGTCTCCTGGAGCAAATACAAGAACGCGAGATTCACATAAGCGAACATTCTAATTTTCTCTCCTGCGAGTTGAAATGTTACTGCTCTTCCGGTGGCCGCCTGCGCGCCCCCGGCATACTACTGCAACGTAAAGTTCACATCAATGGTCGTGGCAACTTCCACCGGTTCGCCATTCAGCAAGGTCGGGCGGTATACCCAACCCTTGACTGCTTCCAACGCCGACTGAACCAGCAGCGGATGCCCACGCACCACCTTCAAATCCTGCACCCGGCCGTCCTTGCCAATGATAGCGCTCAATTCTACCGTCCCCTGAATACGCGCCTGTTTGGCCAACGGCGGATACGCCGGCTTAATCTGATGGATCAGGTTGGCCGCCTGGACGTTTCCGCCAACGCGGATGCGCTGCGGAGTGACCGCCTTGGGAGGAGGTGGAGGAGGAGGCGCGGCCGAGGGCACCGAGCCGATAATGCCGCCCAGCACTCCACCCACCGAACCGCCAGCCATGCCGCCCGCAACGCCACCAACTACACCGATTCCGGTCGACGGAGGCGGCAGCTCGTCTTCCTTAATCATCGCGATGTCTTTCGGAATCGTCTTCGGCGCCATCAGTTTGCCGGCGTCGAATTGGCGCGGAATCACATGCACTACCACCTTGGGCTGCTGCGCCGGCGGTGGCGGTGGTGGCGGTGGCGGCGGTGGCGCCACAAAGACGCTTTGCAGCGTGGCTGCGGGAAGCACGTCGAAGTAGATCATCGGCAGCAACACAAAGACGCCGATCATAAACAACTGGATCGCGGTCGATATCAAGACCGTCCAGCCCTTGTTCGTCTTCCCCGTTTGTACGAATGTC
>CAZFOP010000376.1:0-4138 GCA_964520085.1 uncultured Solibacteraceae bacterium
GCGCGAACGGCGGCGGCGGCGATACCGGCGGTTTCGGGCGTGAGCGTCACCACACCATGGCGAGCGAGCGAACGGGCGGCTGCGCTCGCGTGGGCCAACGTCGTTTCCAGATCCTTCAGATTGTGCGAACCGGGATGCAGTTCGAGAAACGCTTTCAACTCGCGTTCGGGCTTGTTCAGCTTCCGCTCAGGCGGCGTGCGGACGAGATCGACGCGCAGGCGCGTGGCGGGCGCGCGCAGGGGGTCGCGTTCGGTCTGCACATCTTCGGCGGCGATTAGACCCTTGCGATCGAACGAGCGAATCGCCTTGTCAGCAAGCGGCAGAATGCGCGACAGGTACGCGGCCGAGAGCGGGCGCTTTTCGAGCATCGACAAGATGCGCGCGACGGGATCGTCTGGTGCGGCGTCGAGAAGCAATTGGCGCGCGGCGTCGCGGCCGGAATCGGTGAGCGACCAGACTTTGCCGCGGCGGATTTCCGAGGCGAGCGGCAACATACCGCGCAGCACGTCGCCGAGCGGAGCGCAGTAGTAGCCGGCAATCCAGCGGCCCAGGACGAGCAGTTCGGCATCGAGAACCGGCTCGGAATCGATCAACCGCAGCGCCTCGCGGGTGGCGATGGCGGGCCGTTCGTCGTGGCAGCGGAGGATGACGCCGGTAAGTTTGCGCGGGCCGAAGGGAACCACAATCCGGCTGCCGGGCCGCACGCGGTGGCGCAGGGTTTCCGGCAGCGAATAAGTGAACGGCTGATCGAGCGGCGCCGGAACGCTGACGTCAATGTATTGGAAGTTCCCCTCGGGCATGGAAACTTCAGGATAGCGGACCTGCGGAAGATGGCGCGCCGCGTGTTGCAGAATGCCCATGACGGCATTCTGGCAGCGCCGGTCGTGCAGAAGTAGGCAAGGCGGCGAACAGTCTTTGGGTTGGCAGGCGAAAGCGCCTGCCCCACGTGGCTGCAATTTTTTCGATAGCAAAGTGGGACAGGCGCTTTCGCCTGTCAACCCGCCCTCCGTCTAGCCATTTCTTTTTCGCCGATGTAGTTGAAATGACCCAGCGAGGGTCTTTGTAATAGGAGCCTCAGAGATGACTTCAGCGATCCTAGCCGGCAGGCGTCACCTTGCGGTGATTTTCTGTGTGATGTTTCCGGTAGCCGCTCTCGCGGCAAGTTCCGCCCTCTCGTTCACCGCCCACTCCTTGAACCTCAATCCAGGGGACTTGGTAGGGTTGGTAGCCGTGGATGCAGAGGGCGATGTGTACGAAGCCGGAAACGTGTTGGATTCTTCGGGGAACCCCCGTGTGCAGGTCACCAGGACCGATCCGAACGGTCAATTGCAAATGGTGGGATCCTACCAGTTTGGCAGCGGGGAGAAGGCAATGGCGATCACGGTCGATTCACAGGGCTCGGTGATCGTCGCCGGTATGGGGTATGAGGCCGATTTTCCGGGCGCCCATGTTTACGGGACCCCTACCGCCTTGCAGGTCGTTTTCGTGGCCAAGCTGGACCCGCAACTGGCTGGAATCACCGCGGCCGCGGTGATCGGCGGCAATAGGCCGATAGAGGGCAGCGCCCCGTACACCACTTCTGCTGGCGCTTTGACCGTCGATGCTGCGGGCAATATCTATGTTGGAGGATCGGCATCGGTGATGGATCTTCCGGTTACTTCCGGCGCCTACCAGACCTCCAATGGGATGGGGTTCCTCGCCGAGTTCTCATCCGGTTTGGACCGGCTGGTGTTCGCCACTTACTACACACTTGGCCTCACTTCTCTGGCCGTCGATCCGACCGGCGCGATTGTCGCCGCCTGCAGCACCAATCGTTTGACTTCTTACACGCAGGTTGTTGCGTTCGTGCCGGGTGGTGGAAGCGTCTTGTGGACCGATCGGTTAGGAGGGGTTATGAATGGGGACGCGACGACATCCGCTTTGGCGGTGGATGGGAGCGGCAACGTAGTCCTGGTGAGCAATGCCTACGGCAGTCAGACGTCCGCGGGCGCGCTGCAATCCTGTTCGTCCCCCGCTGGCGGCGGGTTTGTCACGAAACTCGCTAGCGCAAACGGCACGGCCCTATTCGCTACTAACTTCGGCTGCGGAGGAATCGTAAACTCGGTGGCGCTCGACGCATCGGGCGCGATTTGGATTACAGGCACGGCGGACCCATCCTCGCTGCCCGTGACGCCATCCACTCCCGGCGGTCCCACCTACTTGGCCGCCATAGCGCCTGACGGGTCATCGGTCGAGACGCTATACACAGGGGGCGCCGGCATGTTCGGACAAGCGTTGGCGCTGACGCCGGCCGGGAGCCCCGTGGTGCTTGGTAATGGGATTCTGATGGTGCCGAACTCCTCCGGGGGGCCCTCGCTGCTGGGCGTAGCGAATGCGGCGGGAAACACCGCGGCCGGCGTGGTGGCGCCGGCCGAGTTAGTTTCGCTCTATGGCACGGGCCTGGGGCCGGCGACGCCGCTCAACGCTCAGGTCGTGGGTGGCGTCGTGCAGAACACGCTTGGCGGCTACCAGTTGCTGTTCAACGGCGTGGCTGCGCCGTTGCTTTATATAGGCGCGAATCAGATCAACGCAGTCGTGCCCCACGAAGTGTCCGGCCAGGACGCGGTGTCCGTCACTCTGGTTACGCCAACTGGGACCTTCCCTCTGGCGGATGTTTACGTCCGGCCCTCCGAGCCGGAGATCTTCCACGATCCGGTGTCGGGTTACGTTGTGGCAATCAATCAGGACGGTACTCTGAACTCGGGTACAAATCCGGCGCACGCGGGCGAGGTCGTCTCGGTCTGGGGCACCGGCTCCGGAGTGCCGGTCTACGGCTTGTTCCCGGTCGATGGCATTGTCGTTCCGCTTTCCGGAGGCATCGTCGGCCAACCCGCGCTGCCATTTTCCGTGATTGCCGGCTACTTGAATGACGGCGCTGAATCGCTGGAAGTGGACTATGCGGGAGCCTCGCCAGGCGAGGTGTTCGGACTGTTGCAAGTGAACTTCCGGATTCCACCGTCGTTGCCCCCCCTGGGACGTCACCAACGGATACTTGCCCCTGAATCTGGTGATCGGCGGCGCGATGAGTGCCCGAGTGTACATCAACGTCGCGCCGTGAAACGTGCGTCGCGAGGATGAAGAAATGTCGAGGCACAGCACGCAGGACTGCGTGCGCCACGGTGGCGGGCGAGCATGAGGTGATCTTTCGGTAAGCGACCCCTTCAAGCGCGGCAAAAAGACAAGCACCCGCAAGCCGACGTTGGCAGGTTGAAACCTGCCCCACCTGATGCGTTGGCAGGTCGGGGACCTGCCTCACTCAGCGCAACTGGCCTTCGACTTCGCGCAGCCAATCTGGCGGCTTCAGCACTTCGCGCGGCTTGCTGCCATCCGGGGCGCCGATGATGCCATCGCGCTGCATCATATCGAGAATGCGCGCGGCGCGGCCGTAGCCGAGGCGCAGGTGACGCTGCAAGGTGGACGTGGAAGCCTTGCCCATTTGCAGCACCAGGCGCACGGCCTCTTCGTACATGGGGTCGTGCTCTTCGCTCATGCCATCGCCGGCGGACTCGGGTTCTTCCTCGTTCGGCGGCGCGATCAGGAACGATTGGTCGTATTCCGGCGCGGCCTGCACCTTCCAGAAATCGACCACGCGGTTGATTTCGGTTTCAGTGACGAACGCGCCATGCACGCGGGTGAGTCGCGACGAACCGGGCGGGAGGAACAGCATGTCGCCCTTGCCCAGCAGGTGTTCGGCGCCCATCACGTCGAGGATGGTACGGGAATCGACGCGCGTGGCGACGCGGAAACTGATGCGCGCGGGGAAGTTGGCCTTGATGAGGCCGGTGATGACGTCCACACTGGGACGCTGCGTGGCCAGCACCAGGTGCATGCCGACGGCGCGCGCCATCTGCGCCAGGCGCGTGACGCTCTCTTCCACGTTGCGGCCTTCCAGCATCATCAGGTCGGCCAACTCGTCGATGAGGATCAGAATATAAGGCAGCGGCCGGAGATCTTCCTGCGTCGCATCCGGCTCGGCGAATAGCTCGCGCGGCTCTTCCTGCAGCTTGCGGATCTTCTTATTGAACTGGTCGATGTTGCGCACGCCGTATTCGGCCAGCAGGCGCAGGCGGCGCTCCATTTCAAGCACGGCGTTGCGCAG
>CAZFOP010000377.1:0-4098 GCA_964520085.1 uncultured Solibacteraceae bacterium
GGCCGGCGATTCCTGTTCAACCGCATGTGCAAGGGCGGGGGCTGGAACCACGGAGCGACGAGGGCCTTGGGATACGAATCCGGCCCATATCCCGAGACCACTGGAATGGCGCTGGTGGCGCTGCGGGGCTGCGCTGGAGCGGAAACGGACCAGTCTCTCAGCGTGGCTCTGCGATTCCTCGATCAGTGCCGTTCGGCCGATGCCTTGAACTGGCTGCGGCTGGGACTGACGGCTCATGGCCGCATGCCCCAGGGTTATGAGCCACCGTCTGGCATCATCTACCGGACCGTGCCCGAGGTTGCCATCTGCGCACTCGCGGATGAAGCGGTTGCCGGCATGAGCGTATTCTGGAAATGAGCCATGGGCGAAGCAATCACAAGGCGCGACTGGCTGGCTGGTTCGGCGGCGGCACTGGTGGCGACTGGCTGTGCCCGGCAGGTCCACCTGGCGCCTTCGGAAGCGACGATTGTACGCGCTCCCGCCTATGACCAGCGCCTCTACGACATTGTGCGCCGGCTGGTGGCATCGTACGGCTTGGCTGTGCGTGGACGCCCGGTGGTGATCAAGCCGAATCTGGTAGAGTTTGAGCCGGGAACCGCCATCAATACACATCCGCTGCTGGTTCACGCTGCCTGCGAGGCGTTTCGCGCCGTAGGTGCCTCCCGCGTGACGATCGCCGAGGGCCCGGGACACCGCCGCGATACGATGGACCTGGCAGAGGCTGCCGGCTATTTCGAAACCATCCCGGGGTTTGAAGACAGCTTCGTCGACCTCAACCTGGATGAGGTCACCCTGGTCGATTTGCCGCAGCGATTCTCCAAACTCAAGCGCGTATATCTGCCCAACACTGTGTTAGGAGCCGCATTGCTGGTGTCCATGCCAAAGATGAAAACCCATCACTGGGTCGGCGCTACGCTCTCGATGAAGAACCTGTTCGGCCTGGTGCCCGGCGGAGTCTATGGGTGGCCGAAGAACGTGCTGCATTGGGCCGGCATCGAGGAGTCGATTGCCGATTTGCATAGCGTGTTTCCGCGTCCATTCACGCTGGTGGACGGCATCGTTGGCATGGAAGGCAACGGTCCCATTCAGGGCGTTGCCAAATCGATGGGCGTTTTGGTGGCGGGCAGGGATCCGGTGGCGGTGGATGCCACCTGCTGCCGCCTGATGCGGCTCGACCCCTTGCGAATGGGCTACATGCGGATGGCCGCTGGCGATCCGGCCGCTTTGGCCGAAGGCAATGTTCGGCAAGCCGGCGAATCGATCGCTTCGCTGGCACAGCCATTTGCGCTGCTTCCCCAGTTCCGCGGCCTGCAGTTGTAACGCGGCGTGCGAGCGGGCATCGAGAGTGTGATGCGGGTCTTGTCTAGCGTTGCTGACCTGAGATTCGTCCCGGCTTTCTTCGCAGGAGATTCTTTCCGTGAAGGGAACTGCGCAACAGAAGCAGTGGAGAGCATTCCGGCGCGGTCCGACTCGCGGCAGACTCTGCAAATCACGAGCGGCGGAATGCGGCAAGAAAAAGCCGAAATGAATTTCGGCTCAGCAGGCTGCGCTGGACGGCCTGTGCCACGGCTCAATTGGACTAACGCGAGCAGCAGATCTGGGTCGCCACCAGATCCGTCGGGGCGATGGGGCGGGAGGCGGTGAAATAGTTCGATTCGCCCAGGATCTTATAGACATCGCCGGCAATGCCAGCCGCCAACGGGCCACTCGCCGGGCCGCCACCGGTAAGCAACACCACGACCGCCAATTTCTTCCCACCTATCTCGTTGAACGAGCCGAACCAGCCCAGGTGCGCGTGGATCTGGATCTCGGTGCAGGTTCCAGTCTTGCCGGCGATGGGGCCGTCGTTTCTGGCCCGATGGGCGGTACCGAACTCCACCGCTCCGCGCATTCCCGGCGTGACCATGGGAATCAGAGAGCCAATGTCCAGATGCCGTTTTACCCGTGGTACGAAGCCGCTCACATCGGCCTGCGACTGCGGATACTGCAAGTAATAAAGAGTGCCGCCGTTGGAGACGGCTGCCATCAGTGCGGCCAGTTGCAGCGGCGTTTGCCGGATTTCCTCGCCGAAGCTAGACAGTTGTGCCACGCCACCGTTCTTGGGAGGCGCCGCAGGGAAGTAGCCGGGCTGTTCGCCCGGGATGTTCAGGCCCGCCCTTTCGCCGTAGCCGAACATGTGTGCGTAGTAGGTTACCTTTTCAAAGCCCAGTTTCTGGCCCACCGTGGCGAAATAGTAGTTGTACGAATGCGCCAGCGCGTAGGTCAGGTCCACCTTCATGCCGCCGAGCCGGTATCGGGCTGTGGGCTGGATGACTTTCTCGCTCAAGCCGGCGAGCGCAACGGCGACCTTGATGGTGGAGCAAGGCTGAAAGCCTTCGCCGAGTGCTATCCGCTGGTTCACCATCGTGAGTATCCGGCCTGTGGCCGGATCGACCACCACCACAGAGCCGTTATACGAGCCTAGCGCCTCCACCGCCGCGCGGCGAACCGTCAGGTCTTCGCCATCCACGCGATCGCCTTCCGTCGAATCCGCGAAAGTCGGCTCGTCCCAAGGGCCGCCCGCAATGATGGGGCCGCCTGGATTAGCGGCTCGACGCTGTGCCGCGTGCCGCACGCTGACAGCATGAGACGTGGTCGCGGCGTGGTGCGCCGCCGTTCGGCGCTTGGGCGGAGTCGTGGTGCTGGTCGTGGTTGTGGTAGCGAAACTGAGGCTACAAATGAGGCACAATAGAAATGCAACTTCCATCGTCCGGCGGTACGAATGTGGGTATGCCAGTTTCATAGCGGAACCACGCGCGAAAGGACGAGGAGAAAGTGCGTCAGAGCTGAGCGACAAACCATCCGGCCGGAGCCGCCGGACACATCGATTGTCACCGATTGCGGGGGGTTCGTCAAGCGTTTTTGGCCAAATTCCAACACCGGCCGAAAAAACCTCCGCCTAACATTCGACTCATATGTCATTTTACTTTAGACGGCGTGCGAAGCCATCGCGTTATGCTCGAACTTCTGCAGGATGAAATTGTACGCTGCCGGCGCTGCCCGCGCCTGCTCGCGCACTGCGCCCATACTGCGGAAATCAAGCGGCGCGCCTATCGCGATCACGAGTACTGGGGCAAGCCGGTGCCTGCATTTGGCGACCCGGCGGCCCGCATCCTCATTTTGGGGCTCGCCCCCGGAGCCCACGGCGCTAATCGCACCGGCCGCATGTTCACGGGCGATCGGTCGGGAGACTGGCTTTACCGCGCCCTGTACCAGACTGGTTTCGCATCGCAACCCACCAGCGTCTCCCGCGACGACGGACAGGAACTGCGCGGCGTTTACATTACGGCCTCGGCGCGGTGCGCCCCGCCCGATAACAAGCCCACGCCGGAGGAGACTCGCAATTGCCGGCCCTATCTGGAACGCGAACTGGAATTGCTCGGGTGCTTACGGGTGGTCATAGCGCTGGGGGGGATTGCCTTCGACAACTACCTGGACCTGCTCAAGGCGCGCGGCGCCATTTCCAGCCGCGCGGATTTCGTGTTCGGCCACAACCGCCAATTCCGTACCGGTGCGGGTCTGCCCATTCTGCTGAGTTCCTATCACCCCAGCCAGCAGAACACCTCCACAGGCAAACTGACGGAGATAATGTTGCCGGACGTTTTCCGGCTGGCGAAGGAGTTGGCGGGGCTATAGGCGCTGCGGGGAGCGCTTGCCGACCGCGCGGAATCGAGTTACTCTGCGGCTGGGGTAAGGCAATGCCGATTCCTGGGCGGGTGATTGCGATCCTAGCGTGCATCCCGGCAATGGCGGTACACGGGCAGCAGAGGCAGGTCTCCAGCCCTGTGGCGGGATACGTCTTCGATGGGGCGGCCTTGCGGACCATAGCCGGTGTGCCGGGCGGTGCAACGCTGGGCGGAGCGATGGACCTCGGGCTGGCGGCAAGTGCCGTCGTGGTTTCGCCGCAACTCGATTCTGCCATCGCTACGGCCAACGATGGATCGTTGCACTTGTTTCGAGTGAGCGGCCAGAGCGCGACCGAAGTCTGGTGGAATGGCTTGCCTAGCGCTCCGGCGCGGGCGGTGTACAGCCCTTCCGGCAAGGCTGCCGCAGTCTATG
>CAZFOP010000378.1:0-4093 GCA_964520085.1 uncultured Solibacteraceae bacterium
GGCGATGATGGCGCGGTCGCGCAGGCCCTTCAGGGTGGCGATGTCCGGCGCGTTCAGGAGGGACTGCGCCTGGCGGAGCGAAAGCCAGCTCCCCAGACGGACGCCCTTCACGCGGGTGATCCCGTTGGCCACGCGAACAGACAGAGGGTCAGGAATCGGAGCGTGCGCCTGAGATTGCTCGATCCAACGCTTCAGCCAGACTCTGAAATGTGAAGGGCTTGCCAAGCACGCTGTGGATCTTAAGCCCGGCCGGGTTCGGGACCGCGGATTCCCCCATCCCAGTGCAAACAAGAATGGGGATTTCGGGTCGAACCTCCGACAGGCGTTGAGCCAACTCTTCGCCGCTCATCTGTGGCATGGCCCAGTCCGTGATCACGGCATCGAACGAATCCGGGGCATCGCCGAAGGCCGCCAGGGCCGCCGCCCCACTCCGGCACCCGGTGACTCTGTAACCAAGGCGTACGAGAAGTAGCTCTCCCAGCCGCAGCAGTGCCTCATCATCGTCCACGAGGAGCACGTGCTTGCCGTTCGCGGTATGTGGTGTGAGTACATTTGAGCTTCCACCCGGAATGCGCTCGGAAGGCTTCCAGGATGGAAGGAAAACGAAGAACCGCGTCCCGTTGTCCTGGTCGGACGTGAACGAAATCTTGCCGCCCAGATACCGCTCGCCGAACAGCTTCATGCCGTATGTGCCGATGCCTCGGCCTTCTTCGGAACGGGTGCTGAACGACCTCTCAAACACCCGAGCCTGGACGTCTTCCGGCATCACCCCGGCATTTTGGACGACAAATGTGGGAGTGTCCTCTCTCCACTCGAACCATAGCCTCACGGTGTCGCCAACCGCACTCGCTTCAAAAGCGTTCTTCAGCGCGTTCACGAGAACGCGCAGCAGCAGAACCCGGTCGGATACGATCTGGGTCTTGCCGGGCAGCAGTGCAATCGAGAGCATTTTGCCGCTCGCGCTCGGATGACGGCCGAAGATCAATTCGACGGTCGCCATCAACTCCGTCACGTCAAATTCCCGACAATTCGCAACCAGTTCGCCGCGCTCGGCGGCCAGCAGCGTTCGCTGCGCGACCACCTCCTCTTTCAGGCTCTCCGCCAGCGCGGCTATCTCGCGGGCCGCGGTATGCTGATCCGCGTCCTTCATCAGTTCGGTCCACCCCACAATTCCGCCTAGCGCGTTGAGAAAGTCGTGGAGAAAGACCTGTTCCAGCACTTCCCGGCGTTTCAGTGCGCTGATATCGTGAAGTACGAAAGCCGTGAGTGTACATCCGCCGATTGTAAGCGGGGTCACTCGGACCCGGAAATCACCGGCCTCCAGTTTGCCATCGCGGTACAGCGCCAGCCGGCATTCGCCGGTGGTCGGAACACCGCTCATCTGAGCCGCCAGGATCGCCAGCACGGCCCCGCAGGTCCGGCAATGCTTCGAGGTCCCGCAGCCGTCCGTGCCTTCCGTGAAATGGACGCAGTTGAAAGCCTCCCCGGGCCGCAGGCCTACGATGCACCCGGAATCGTGCCGCTCAAGCGCTTCAAGCAATTCGCGGTTTGCGGCGAGGATCTGGCGGTTTTCATTCAAAATCATCACGAAGCCGGTGACGGCCTCCAGCACGACCTTAATGCAGGGGTCATCGAGGGATTGACTCATCTGGGCTGTAAGTTGTTCCAGGGTGGCTCTGCCGGGCTTGGCAAAGTCGGTTTGATCGTGGCCGGAGCCGGAAGCCTCGTCCATGGCTTTGGCACCTCTCTTGCCGTCTGAGTATATCACCGGGATGCCAGGGGAGCGTGGCGAATTTACGTCAAGCGAAATCACACCAACGTGGCATCGTGCTACCGACCACTTCCTAGCCAAGTGGTTTCCGATATTGAACCGTATCGCACGGCGGACTCCCGCTCGGTTCGCGCGCCCACCCTCGGCAGGCTTACCGCGCTCGTCTTGTAAACACGCCTCAGTTTTCGCCTCCGCGCGCCGGTGGCGTCCTGCTAGCGTTGCGGCTCCGGGGACGCCGGCTTTTCGTGTAGTATAATTCCTGAGCCTGGATTGACTATGCGCTGGATTTTCCCATTGCTCGTTTTAGCGGGCTGCATGGTCGCCGCCGAGCCCAAGACCGTCCATTTCCAAAGCGAGGATCATCAAATAAACCTGGTGGGCTACGTCTTCGAGCCATCTGGAGGCGGCACTTACCCAGCAGTGGTCATGCTGCACGGCCGCGCGGGTCCGTATTCCTCACTCGCCAACGGTGTCTATACCGCCGCCACGCTCTCGAAGCGCCACATGGAGTGGGGCGAGTTCTGGGCGGAACGCGGCTACATTGCCCTGCTGGTGGATAGCTTCGGTCCGCGCGGCTATCCGTCTGGTTTCCCGAGAGGAAGCTACAAAGATCGACCGTCAGCGGTTGGCGAACAGACAGTGCGGCCTCTGGACGCTTACGGAGCATTGCGCTACCTGCGCGGCCGCCGCGACATCATCGCCGACCGAATCGGCGTTCAAGGGTGGTCGAACGGCGGCATGACCGTCCTGGTCACCATGAGCGACCATGCTCCCGGTATCGACCAACCAACGCCCTCAACTGGTTTCCGCGCTGCTATTGCTGAGTATCCCGGTTGCGGGATGGAAGCCATCAAGGGGCGATACGTCTCTTACTCGCCCATCCTTATGATGATTGCTTCGGCCGACGAGGAAGTCTCGCCCGAGCGTTGCGAAGAATTCGCCCAGAAAGCCCGCGCGGCTGGCAGCAATCTGGAACTGATCGTATTTCCCGGCGCTGAACACAACTTCGACGACCCGAGCAAGGCCGAGCAATCCAATCCGGCAAACCGTCGAGCCACGATGGAAGCTATGCACCGCGCTGAAGCCTTTTTCGACGCGCGTCTCCGGAGGTGACTGCCTTGACGACGGGAGGCCGCATAGTTGGCTTCCGCTCTTGGTACGTAACGAGCCAGCTAATATGCCAATGGTGGCCGCCGTGTGCCATGCCGGATGTTCTATGAGAGACCCGGAGATCATAGAAACTGAGCTGATGGAAATCAGCGCCCTCGCTGGGGATACCGTCAAGTTCGAGCGCATCGTTGTCTGGTGCGCAACCCACCCCGACGAAGTCCCCTTCGACCTGCATCCGCTTCTGGGCAGGGGCGCTAAGCGCCCGTCGGAAAGCTCTGATACTTAACGGCCACAGTTTTGCCGCCGCACCGCGCGTGTCCAATGCACGATGGCCCCCTTCGACTTCTGGCTTGGCCGGCGTTTCGGTGGCAGAAGCTTTCATTGTGCTGGCGCTGAAGAATCGCAAAGCAGCCAACCGGCCACTAGGCATAGGCTGGCAGCGAGTGGCTGCCAATATCAGGTCATGTCACTAACCACAAAACCACTTATCGCCGCAAGCAAAACCCATCTTCCCAGTGGGCGACGATCCGGCCGGCAGCTTTGTTGAAAACAGCAGGGAATTGCCCCTTCCGGACCGAACCGGGGAGCTTTTGAAAGGAAAGGTAATCCAGGTGCGACATTTGACACGCCGTCGGGTTTATTCACTGAGCAAAACCTGCCCAGGAGGAAGTCGCCGGATCTATGGACCGTCGCAGCGTCGCAGTTCGTTTTGTCTGCTCCGTATTTCTTCTTTTCTTCAGCATCGCAGGCTGTTGTCAAGCTAGTTCTGCTCCAGCCGTGGCGCCACCCGCCGGTGCAACCGGTAGTACCACCTCGACGGCTGACTTGACGCCGGCCACTGCGAACGCAGAACCAACGGCCAGCAGCGTCGCCGCGGCAACCGTCACCGCCCAAAACAACTCTCTATGTACCGCCATCAGGCCGTTCTATTGGGAGATTGGCGACCAGAACTCGGCACTGGTCAGCGGCAGCCTCGGAACCGACTCTAGCGGCAATCCCGTGCTCGCGACAACGATGCTCTCGATCGCGTCGTCATCGAAAATGATCTACGGAACGTACGTAGTGCAGTTGCGAGGCTCGGCGGCAAATCTGACAAGTCAGGATGTCAACTTCCTGCACTTCACGAGTGGATACACCAATATGGGAGACTCGACCACCGGCGGCGAATGTCCGCGCACGGACACGCCCGATACCGTCAACACCTGCCTTGCG
>CAZFOP010000379.1:0-4077 GCA_964520085.1 uncultured Solibacteraceae bacterium
GAAACGCCCCGAGGCGCGCGATCAAGAATCGATTGTTTCACGGCTTCCTGTCCCCTTTTCCCCTTGGGTCGTGGTTGCAAGAAAATGCGTCTGTCCCCTTAACCAAGGCAGCGCTAGACGATCGGCAGATGAGCCTGCTCGCAGGATAATTTCGGAGCTTCGTAGCCTGTCCCCGTATCCGGAGGTCGGGTTTTCCTGAACCTGCGTCAATCGTCCGGCGGCGTCCACCGTCGACATCCGCACGAAGCCCGCCGGGTCCTCGACGGCGGTCTGGTTATTCAGGTAGCCGGTTCGAGTAGTGGAACCATCCGCCTCGGTGACCACGGTTGGGCGATTCATGCCGTCGTATTGGGTCGTGGTGGCAAGAAAATGCGTCTGTCCCCTTAG
This sequence comes from uncultured Solibacteraceae bacterium, assembly GCA_964520085.1. Taxonomy (GTDB): domain Bacteria; phylum Acidobacteriota; class Terriglobia; order Bryobacterales; family Bryobacteraceae; genus Bog-375. The sequence goes on from CAZFOP010000379.1 coordinate 388, forward strand.
CCGTCCCCTTAGCCCAATCCGCTCCCGAATTGTAACCCCATCCCAGCGTCATCATCGGCGCCGACGATCCCAGTGTAGCCTGCAACTGACTCGGCTGCTGGAGGGTATTGAAGTTCCAATTCTTGCTGACGCCCAGGTCATTCACCAGCGTCAGGCTTTGCACTGCGTCCTGCGGAGCCTAACGCACCCGAACAACGGACCGGCGCCGCGCCACGGCGAAACTGGGCAGTTGGTTACTGTCTCCGGTTCCCCCCGGTTCCCCGATTCCGTCTTTGGCGAAAGCGCCCGTTTGCCCACGCGCATGCTAGAAAGAGACACATCCCGGCGCCGCTCAAGAGCGGAGGCTCACAGCCGAAGATCCCCAGCACGAACGATACGAACACGCCCAGGATCGCAACTCGGTCGATTGCCGTCGGCTTGCGGGAAGCTAAGGGTATGGCAAAAAGGGCACAGCCTGCCAACAGTAGGGTAGTTGCTGCAGCGGCGCCACGAGGGATTGTCCGAGACGCGTCCACTCCCAGATGGCCGTTCACGGTCGCAAACAAGCCGTTCAGAACACCATACGCAAGCAAGCCGGGTAGGGCTTTGACCCATCTCTGCGCAGTCAGCACAAAAACCGCCCCAGTGGCTGCCAAGATCGCCCATCCGAGGGCCCGGGGATAGTGTGTCTTTGAGAAGGCGACCGCCGCTCCGCCGTACACAAGAAACAGCCACGCAATAGCGACGAGGATAGCAGCCGTCAGGCGAAGACCGCTCTTGACCTGAGACCACACACTCCTTTGTGCCGGCGAACTCATGGATGGTCGACCCAGCAGTTGATCGCCTCCCCCCCGGTAAATGCCGCATCAACGCCGATCCTCCCTGATAAAGACATCCCAAGGTTCAGCACCTTTCCCATCGACTCAACGTAGCCCGCGGCGCGCCCTATCGCCGGCTGAAGTGCCTTTGGCACCCTTCTCGTGCCCGCAAGGTTAAGAAGAAAAGGGGACAGACGCATTTTCCGTTCCTAGCCACCTTATCCGAGGCTAGCAAACAACTCGCCCTGCCAGCCAGCACCCTCCGCAACTGCGGGCTTCTTCGGCGGACGCCCGCGAGCCAGAACCCGCAGCCTGTGTCCGGCCTGCCGCTCCAAAGCCGCAACGAACTCCCGCGAGCCGAGCGGTTCGCCCGCATACGTGGCGCGTCGGATTGAGTCGCCGTCCCGGCCCGACACCCCCGCCGACAAAATTTCCCGCCACTCGCCATAATCCCATCGCCCGAAGTATTCCAACCAGCCGCGGTCTAACACGGGTCCACGGTGCGCTCCACCGTGTGCGCGCGGGCGCTCGACCACAGCCAGCCGGCCGGCTCGGCGGCCAGCCCGGCGCGCACCGGGTTCAACTCCACGTAGCGCAGCGCGCACAGCAGGTGCGATTCGCCGAGCGGGCAGGAAAAGAAGCGATTCTGCCAGACGTGGCCGCTCCGGCCGTGAGCGTGGTTCAGCGCCAGGGCATATTCGGAGTGGGTGCTGCCGAGGGTTCGAGCCAGCGAGCCCGCGCGCTCGGGAACGGCGATCAGGTGGACGTGGTTCGTCATGAGACAATACCCGAGAATTCGGGTACCGTTGTGCGCCGCGTGTCGCGCCAGAAGATCCAAGTAGAACCGGCGGTCATCGGCGGAGTGGAAAACCGCCTGGCGATTGTTGCCGCGCTGCGTAACGTGGTGAGCGACGCCGGGCAGAATGATTCGCGGGCGGCGTGGCATACACCAGAGAAGTGCGAAATACCGTCAAGGGTTCTCACGAAAACGCGTCTGTCCCCTTTTCCCTTTTCGTCCCGCATGGCAGACCGCCGGTGCGCCTCATCCGTCACCGTGTAGCTCCGGCTTAGAATAAGTGAAATGACGCCGATCGATTTCCCGGCAGCACGCGCGTTGGTAATCGACGTGGTCCGCCGCGCGCGCGAGATACTGGACGTGGAAGAGGTGGCGCTGGACGCTGCGGCGGGACGCGTGTTGGCGGTGGATGTGGCGGCGGATCGGGATGCGCCGGCAGTTGACCGCTCGGCTCGCGATGGCTATGCGGTGCGGGCGGCGGATGTGCCGGGCACACTCGAAGTGATCGGCGAAGTGCGCGCGGGCGAGCGGTTCGGCGGCGTGGTGGGGCCCGGCCAGGCGGTCGAGATTATGACGGGCGCTCCGGTTCCGGCGGGCGCGGACGCGGTCGTCATGGTGGAAGACACTCGCGCCGATAGTGGCCGCGTGCATATCGATGGCAGCGCGCAGCCGGCGCAGGCCATCAACCGGCGCGGCTCGGAAGCCGCCGCGGGAGAGCGAGTGCTGCGGGCGGGCACGCGGCTCGATTACACAGGCATCGCCGCGCTGGCCGCGTTCGGCTGCGCGCGGGTTCCAGTTTACCGGCGTCCCAGCGTCGCCATCGTCAGCACCGGCGATGAACTCGTCGAGGTGAATGAAACGCCGGCGGACTTTCAGATTCGCAATTCGAACGCGCGCTCGCTGGTGGCGCAGGTGGCGCGCGCGGGCGGGGCGCCGGCGATTCTGCCGTTGGCGCGGGATACGGTGGAGCACACGCGCCAGGCGCTGAGCCACGGCTTCGAAGCCGACCTGCTGCTTATTTCCGGCGGCGTCTCAGCGGGCAAGTACGACGTCGTCGAAAAGGCGCTTGCGGGCTTAGGCGCCGAGTTCTATTTCGACCGGGTGCTGATTCAACCCGGCCAGCCACTGGTTTTCGGGCGGGCTTTGGGTAAGTTCTTTTTCGGCCTGCCGGGCAATCCCGCGTCCACCATGGTGACGTTCGAGGTGTTCGCGCGCGCCGCGTTGGAGCTGATCGGCGGCCAGACGGAGACGGCGCTGGCGATGCCGTGGGCGCGGCTGACGCGCGAGTTTCGCCATCGGCCCGGCCTGACACGCTTCTTACCCGCGCTGCTCACGGCCGATGGCGCCGAAGTCACGCCAGCCGTATGGCACGGCTCGGGCGATATCCCGGCACTCACGCGCGCCAATGCGTTTCTGGTGGCCGATCCCGATCGTGCCGTTTACGCCACGGGCGAAATGATCCGCGTGTTACTCAAGTGAGAATCGCGAACTGAGGACATGGAACAGTTCACTCGCTCGCCGGCAACCGCTCCCTTTGGTCGCGGCTCCGGGCGGGCACTCGAATCTACGACGATGAGAGACAATCGCGTCCCGATCACCGGTCGTGAAATAATAGGTTGGCTCCGCCGCGAACGCTCCCCTGGCTCGACCGCCCGGCCGGAGCCGCGACCGGAGGGAGCGGCGGTACAGTGGTAACCGATCGGGTTCCTATGAAGAAACTTTCGCATTTCGATTCGGCGGGCGCCGCGCGGATGGTGGATGTGAGCGACAAGCCCGCCACGCGGCGCACGGCGCGCGCACACGCATTCGTGCGGATCGGCGCGGCGGCGCTCCGCAAGCTGCCGCAAAACCCGAAAGGCAACCCGCTCGAGATCGCGCGCATCGCCGGCATCACCGCCGCCAAGCGCACAGCGGAGTTGATCCCGCTTTGCCATTCGCTTTCGCTCGCGCATGCCGATGTGGAAGTGCGAATCGAAAAGCGCGGCGTCCGCATTGAGTCGAGCGCCACGACCACCGGACCGACCGGCGTGGAAATGGAAGCACTCACCGCGGCCGCCGTAGCCGCGCTGACGGTTTACGATATGACCAAGGCGCTCG
>CAZFOP010000380.1:0-4073 GCA_964520085.1 uncultured Solibacteraceae bacterium
GTCAGACGAGCGCCTGCCTATGGAAGTACTCGATGTGAGACAGATCACGTCCGTTGAGGGTCGGGTGCTGGTCCACGGCCAGGACGAGCAATCCGGGCGCAACTACCTGATGCTGGAAGGAACGGATGCGAAGGTGTATTTCATCAACTACAGCCGGGAGATGGAGAAGGCCCGCAGCCGCGGCGAACTAGGGACCAACTCCTTGGTGCGGCTGCGGAAGCAGTTCCTGAATGGGGCACTGACGCTCGATGCCAACGACCTGGGCGACGCGGAAAAGCTCTTGACCAATCCTCGGCACCTCGCCGAGAAGGCGCGCCAGCTTCTCAAGCGGGGGATCATGCCGACCGAGGACGGCTGGGGAGGCTGGCTGGGGAAGTATCAGGCAGCTTTGTGCAAAACCACTCGTGAGATCGAAGAAGGGACGGAACGGAATCTAGTTCGCTCACAGCAGCGGAAACGGGACCGCTCGGTGGGACGATGACCAGAGTGAGTTCTGCGATTGCTTGGCCAACACCGGCGTGTTTCGGCCCGTCCTGGCCAAGCACTGTGAGGTTTCGGCAAGCCTGCGCGGCCGGCCACGGTGCCGCTCACCTGGTACTGACTTGATTGAGCGCCTTCAGCACCTCCTTTGCCTTGCTCGCTCGCAATTTCTTCCAATCCGGGACTGCCCCTTTGCTGGCTCTGTCCGACAGGAAAGCCCACTCCGGATTTGGCCGGGTATGTTCTCGCAATGCCTGTAGCCATGCCGATGCGTATTCGTCGAATGTGGTGGCCTTACCGCTGCTCCAGTAGTTCCTGGCAAGAATCCTGGCGATGGCTCCATTTTCAAATCGTCCGTTGGTTAAATCTCTTAGCAGGGCGATCATCGTGCGGTTTTTCTTGTTTTATTGCCCGTAAAACAACCTGTCATTCGCTGTGAGCTGCCGGCCCGCTTATTCCGCGGAGCGCGAATCTGCATCGGAACGATCTGCCAGTCATTGGTAGAAACACGGTGCATGCCCGCACGAGACCATTCTTGCCGGTTTGCGTGCCTGGTGTCCTTCGCATCCGAAGTGCCTCATCATGGCCATGTTTTATCTCATGCGCCGCATCTCTGCGCCGGTGTCACTTTGGGCTGAATTTGGCTCGACCGCCGAAGAAATCCAATCCGCCCTCCCGCTCGGCACTCCAGACGCCAGGAATGGTGACCTTTGGCCAGCACGCTCGTCCGGGTGGTGGAAGACCTATAGCGAATCCATCATAGTAAATGACCGCCTGCTTGGAAACGAGCTCGGCTGCTGGGCTCATTATGTCTCCGCCGGTTGTGCACCAAGACCAACCACTCATTGCAGCCGATCCGCCGCTCGCGAGCTTTTCGCTTGAGGAACCCGCCGCCGGGCAGTAAATTCGGGGCTGTGAGCAGGGAAACCAAAAAGGAGAAAGCCTTGCGAAAAAGTCTTTGGATCATCGGCCTGGCACTGGCCGTTCCGGCGGTTGCATCCGCGCAGGATATACCCAATGTAGAGGCCTTCGCCGGTTATTCATACGGGCTGATACACGGCTACGTCGCCGATGAGACCTTGTTGGCTCCAGGCATGACTGGAGCCTTTACTTTCCCGAGTTTCGGATCGAACGGCTGGACTGGCGACGTGGCGGTCAACGCCACCCATTGGCTTGGTGCGGTCGTCGAGGCCGGCGGCCTCAACGCCGATATAACCAGGACGTCCGGCGGGGCGGCATACACCATCGGCATGCGGGAGCACAGTTATCTGGCCGGGCCGCGTTATTTCGACCGCTACGGGCGATGGACGGTATTCGTTCAAGCGTTGTTCGGCGAGTCGCACGCTTTCGTATCGGTGGCATATCCGGAGGTGCTGGTACCGATCGGCTTCGTGGAGACGAAGTTCGCGATGGGCGCAGGTCTGGGCGTCGATCTCACGGTGTACAACAGACGGCGCCACCTGGAGGGCGCGGGTCAGGAACTTGCCATTCGCCTCGGGCAGGCCGATTGGCTGAGGACGACCTTCGCAGGCAGCCACCAGGACAACATCCGGCTCTCAGCGGGGCTCGTGTTTCGGTTTTGAAGATGATTGACGCGAGCGGCGCGAAGGAGAAAGAAGACCAATGAGTGAACCGATCATGCAAGCGAAGCGGGCCGCCGGGGTGGCAGCGCTGGCCATCCTGTTGACCGGATGTCCGAGCGGCAGCCCGGTGGAAGGCGGAGGCAGCCAGACGCTCGATTTTTCAATGACGCTCGCAGCCTCCACAGTGCTCGCGCCGCAAGATGGGACGCCTGCCCCGGTGGGCGTGACCATTCAAAGAGACGCAGGAAATTCGAACAGCATCACGTTGACCGCGGCAGGGCTGCCGGCCGGCTTGCAGGCACAGTTCGCTCAACCGGGAAGCGGCTCGGCGGGAACCGTTACGCTGGTGGCTAGCGCGACTGCGCCGGCCGGTACGTACGCGGTGAGTATTCAAGCCAGTGACGGCGGACCCACTACCAGGCAGCCGCTTACGGTGGTGGTCGGAATCGTCGCTACGGTCGGCAACACGGTGGACATGGAGCAAGGCGTCGGCGGCAAGCTCCAGGAGGCATTGGGCGTGGTGTTCGAGCCGGACACCTGGAGGAACGACTTCCTTCCGCTCGATTGGGATTCGCTCGAGGCCATGGGCACGGAGGTGATGAGCGTTCATACAGTCGATTACATCCCGATGAAAGCCAATACGGGGCAGGCGAGCGACTGGGATTTCACCAATCTCGATGCGAACCTGTTACCGGCGCTGGCGGTGGGCGACCACAGCCCGCAGTTCGTGATCGTCGAGGCACCGCCCTTCCTGAACAGCCCCAGCAAAGACGCGAGCGGCGTGCAGTTCATCTTCAATGACGCGAACCTACAGGCGTTCGCGCAGTACTGCGCGAATCTGGTGCGCTACTACAACACTGGAGGGTTCGACTGGGGCGGCCAGCATTTTCAGTCGGCCAGCGGCCAGCACATAGTGTGGTGGCAGATTTACAACGAATACAACATCAATGGCCTGTTGCCCACGCAGTACGTCCAGATCTACAACACGATTGTGCCGGCCATGAAAGCGGTGGATCCCACCATCAAGGTCAGCGCGCTCGCACTCGCCGACTTCGACTATCTCGACACCGACCCCCGGAACAATCTTCCCTGGTTTGTCGCCTCGCCCGAAAGCGGCGGTGTGAACGCTGAGGTTGACGCGGCCACGCTGCATATGTATCCGGCCAATTACCAGGGCGTCGGCGATGCCCAGGTTTTCGCCACTACGGCCGGCTTCATAGCGGATGTCGGCTACTACTACCAGGAACTGAGGTCGCGGCCGGACCTGGCCAACGTGCCGGTGTGGGTCACGGAAAGCGGTGTCGATTCGGACTACCAGAACAATGGAATTAGCACCACAACAGGCCAGCCATTCGTGCTGGATCTACGCGGCTCGGACGCTTTCGATGCCGCATGGCAGCCGTACTTGTTTTCGCAGATCGGCAAAGCCGGCTGCCAGAGGCTGCTGCACTGGTCTTTCAGCGATGACATGCAATTCGGTCTGATCAACGAAACCAACAACTTCAGACGAACAAAGGACGCGTAAACATCACGGGATATTGGCAGGGTAACGCCTACAGCATCATGCAACACGGTGATTCGTTGTACATCAAGGGCGGTGCTGCGGGCGATGCCACGGGAAGGTTCATAGGTCCGGCGACCATTCAGGTTACATGGAGCGGGGTGCCCACGTTCACCGCCACTATCGGCATGAACACCAATCAAAGGACAGTCCAGATCAACTGGTCCCGGCCGCCCGGAAATATCTGGCGACGGCAGTGAACCAACTCACGCCTCGATCCAATGAATCATAGGATGTCCTCGACGAAGAATATGTTGGCTCCCCCGCGCTGGCCCGATATGCCCCGGACGCGCGTCGCTACGCCTGCCTTTCTCCGCCTTGACCTCGATGCCGTAGCACACGCCCTTATGCATGGCGAAGATGTCGGGCGAGCCGACCGAACCGAACCGCATGAATCGCGTCCTGCCCTTGTACTCGCTCACCATCGCGCCGCTGTTGTTCCGCCAGTG
>CAZFOP010000381.1:0-4057 GCA_964520085.1 uncultured Solibacteraceae bacterium
GCGCTGGCCGCCTTTGGCGCTTCCCTTGTCTCCGGTTTTCACTTTGACGATTATGGCATTTTTGACGGCGCGGTATTCCCGCCCGGCTCCGCCTGGCGCGCCGTCTTCGCCGTGCGGCAGACCCGACCGCTCACCTACCTCACATTTTGGTTGAACCGCGCGATGGGCGGTCACGATGCGCTTGGCTATCACGCGGTCAATCTGGCGCTGCACCTGACTGCCGTGTTGCTCGCGTACGAATGCCTGGCGCGGCTGATGGACCGGCGCGCGGCATGGCTAGCGGCGGCGCTCTTTGCGGTGCACCCGTTGCAGGCCGAAGCGGTCGATTACATCTGGGCGCGCGCCATCGTGCTGGCTGCCGTGTTTGTGTTCGCGTCTCTGTTGGCATGGATGAACGGCCGTCCGTGGCTATCGGTTGCGCTGTTCGCGCTGGCCCTGCTGGCCAAGGAAGAATGCGCCGCGTTTCCGCTGGCGCTGTGGCTGCTCGATGCGCGGCTGATCGCGAAACCCGCCGGCGCAAGGCGATTCGCGCGCTGGGCTCCCCTCGCTGTCATGCTGGGGCTCTCGCTCGCCGCCGGTTTGCGCGTCATCTATGCCGCCGCGACCACGGCAGGCTCGCAGGCCGGCGCCCAGGCCGGCATCACGCCCTGGCATTACGCGCTGGCCGAAGGCACTGTGTTGTGGCGTTACCTGCGGCTGTTCGTGTTTCCGTACGGGTTCACGGTGGATGCGGAGATTCCCGTTCCACCCGCGTGGTTGGGGCTGGGAGCATGGGTTGCGCTCGCTGCCGCGCTCGCCGCGTCGTGGCGATGGCGCCGCGATCTCGCGATTTGGTTCGCGGTGGCTGCGTTCCTGCTGCTGCCCAGTTCGTCGATCTTCCCGGCGGCGGATCTGGCACCGGATCGCCGCATGTATCTCGCGATGATGCCACTGGCTGCTACTGCCGCGCTGGCGCTCACGCGGTTCCGCACGCGCGTGATTGCGCCGCTGGTAATCGCCGCGCTGGTAATAGTGAGCATCGGCCGCACGCAGGTCTGGGCCAGCGACGAAGCGCTATGGCGCGAAGCCGTGGAGCGCGCGCCGGACAAGGTGCGTCCGCGCATCCAACTGTCGCGAAGTGTGGGATCCGAAGAAGCGCTGGCACTGCTCGCCGAAGCGCACCGCATTGCACCGGACGATCCGGCTGTGGCCGCCGAAACCGGCCGGGTATTGCTGGCCGCCAGCCGCCCGGCCGAAGCACTCGCCGAATTCGGACGCGCCTTGGCGCTCGATCCGCGCGATCCAAACAACTACAACAACCGCGGCGTGGCGCTGCGGGCGCTCGGGCAGAGCGAAGCCGCGCGTGGTGATTTTAAGCGTGCCCTGGAGCTCGATCCCGGCCTGGCCGCCGCGCGCGAAAACCTCAGAAAGTCGGGCCCGTGATCTGCACGTCGTTGGTCATGTTCTGCCAGTCGGGCAGTTCGTAGATCTTCTTCTTGCCGGTAAGCGGCGCTGTGAGTTCCTTCGATTCGAGGCCTTTCACATCGGTCTTAAACTCGAAGGTGCCTTCCGCGTCCTCTTCCGAGCGGCCTGTGCTGGCCCAGATAGTGACGTTGCCGGCGAGGCCTGTGAATCCGGCTTCGGAGTGATTCGTCAGAACAAACTTCACGATCACCTTTTCCTTATCCTTCGGGTCTTCCAGGAAGCGTACCGAAGAAACTTCGATGAACTTCTGCACAGGGCTGACCGCCGCGCCCGGCTTGGCGCCCGGGCTCTCTTCCGCCGTAGTCGGCCTTCCCGCCCGCGCGTTTTGATAATAGTTCACGGCCCAAAACACGCCTGCCACAATCCCGGCAACGGCCACGGCCGAAAACAGCACAGCCAGCCAAGCCGGCAACCCGCGCTTCTTTACCACCGGCTGCGGAACGGGAGCTGGCGGCTGCGGGACGGGTGCAGTCTCGATCGGCGCGGCCAAGGGCTTGACCTCGGGCACGGGCTTCTCAGGAGCGGCTGGCTCCGGTATCAGGACGGCCAGCGAGGAAGGCGGTGGCGCCGCTGTCGGCATCGGCCGCGTATTCTTCGTGCAGTCCGGACATTCGGTGTAGGCGGGAGGCACTTCACGCCCGCATTGCGGACAGATCCAAGTAAACATTTTGGCTTGCTCTAATTCTACTGCAATACACTCGATGCAGTCGCCGGCGGACCGGTTTCGAGAATCCCGGCGAACGAGAACATGCGCCCCGCAGCCTCGCCATCGCGGCGAAAGGAGTGGAATTCCGCGGCGTGGCACCTGGTGCAGAGGCCGACCACGTAAATCCGCTGCGCGCCGACGCCCGCCGCTTCCAATTGGCGGCGCACCGTCTCCGCCAGGTCGATGTGCGCCGGCCCGTTCAAACCGAATTGTGCCGCCACTTCCGCGCCCACTTGGTAGCAGCACTTGCCGATGGCCGGCCCAATGGCCGCGTGAAGATCGCCGGCGCGGCTGCCGAACCGCGCGCACAGTGCCGCCACCGCGCCCGGCGCAATGCCCGCCACCGTGCCACGCCATCCTGCGTGAACCGCGGCCACTGCGCGATGGCCCGGGTCCACCAGCAACACAGGGACGCAATCGGCCGTCTTCACAGCGACCACCGCGCCCGGCGTGTTTTCGAGCAACGCATCGCCAGTGCCCAACACGCCCGAACGCCCCGCGCCCGCCACGCATTCCGCCGAATGGACCTGCTTGAGCGTAGCCAGCCGCGCAAACCGAGCCGGTATATCCGCCAGGCGCGTGCCGAACCCATGCACCAGCCACTGCATCTCGTCCAGTTCGCTCACGCGGTAGGTCCGATCCGCGTCAAGATAGAACATCGATCCTCATCGGCATCGTGGCTGTGCGAGCGTTCACGCCCGATAGCGTCGCATCGAACATAGTCACATTGTATCGGTTCCTCTTGCGGGGGCGGTTCGCACAAAAGATCCGGAGAAGGCCGATTAGCATGGACTGGAAAGTTGGAACTGCGATCCAAACCCGTTTGATTGAAAAGCCCCGGCGGGCGTCACCGTCGACAAGGTTCGGCATCTTACGAAATTCTCTAAGATAGGAGATTAGTGGCCAGGAACGCCGAGTTCATTGTCCCATGGCTCGGGGCCGGCTGTTTATGGGAGGCCACGCCGATCCAGTCGATATAACGAGAAGCCCCTCAATGAATCGCATACTCCTATCCGTTCCGCACATGGCCGGCAACGAGGAAGCCTATGTGCGGCAGGCATTCACGACCAATTGGCTCTCCACGGTTGGGCCAAACCTCACGGCTTTCGAAGACGAGTTCCAGAAGCGCATCGGCCTGCCCGCAGTCGCGCTTTCGAGTGGGACCGCCGCGATCCACCTCGGCCTGCGCCTGCTCGGAGTCTCTCCCAACGATGAAGTGTTCTGTTCCACGCTGACGTTCGCCGCGAGCTGCAACCCGGTCCGTTACCTCGGCGCCGAGCCCGTGTTTCTGGATAGCGACGACACCACCTGGAACCTGGACCCTAACATTCTTGAAGACGCTCTCCGCCGCCGCGCCGGCCGCAACCGGCTTCCCCGCGCTCTCATCGTTGTGCACCTGTATGGGCAATGCGCCGACATGGAACCTATCCTCGAGATATGCCAGCGGCACGATGTGCCGGTACTCGAAGACGCCGCCGACGCGCTTGGCGCTACCTACCGCAACCGGCCGGCGGGAACCCTCGGCCGCATCGGAGTGTTCTCTTTCAACGGGAATAAGATCATCACAACAGCCGGCGGTGGGATGCTGGTATCTTCCAATGCTGCGTGGGTCGAAAAGGCGCGCTTCTGGTCGCAACAGGCCCGCGACCCCGGCCTCGCCTACGAACACTCCGAACTCGGCTATAACTACAGCATGAGTAACGTGCTTGCCGGCATCGGCCGCGGTCAACTCGAAGCGCTCGATGTGCGTGTCCAGCAGCGGCGGGCGATCGCGTTCCACTACCGCGACGCGTTGGCGGACCTTCCTGGCATCTCGCCGATGCCCCAAGCCTCCTATGGCTTGCACACAAATTGGCTGAGCTGCTTCCTGATCGACGAAGGAGAATT
>CAZFOP010000382.1:0-368 GCA_964520085.1 uncultured Solibacteraceae bacterium
GGTTCGGCACTCGCGTCGGCAGCACTTCCGGCTCCTGCTCGCTGCCATCGTAGTTGGGCTTGAAATCGATGGTTTCCTTGTCGATGTCTTCGAGCACTGCCGTCGCCACCCACGACAGACGCGCTTCGGTGTACCGGGAGGCCGCCGGCGGATCCCCATCCACCGAACCAAAATTGCCCTGCCCATCCACCAGCGGATAGCGCATCGAAAAATCCTGGGCCATGCGGACCAGCGCGTCGTAGATGGCCATGTCGCCGTGCGGATGATACTTGCCCATGCAGTCGCCCACGATGCGGGCGCACTTGCGCGTGGCCTTGTTGGGCGCCAGGCCCATCTGCTGCATCGAATAAAGAATGCGCCGGTGCACC
>CAZFOP010000382.1:403-4026 GCA_964520085.1 uncultured Solibacteraceae bacterium
GTAATCCAGATAGCTGCGCCGCATCTCCTCTTCGATGTTGATCGGGACGAGGTTTTTGTTGCCGTCACCGCCCGGCGTTCCGGGCAAAGGCAGCGTCCCGCCGGACGGCGGCGGAGGCGGACCTTGAGGTGGCAGTTCCTGGTCTGGCAAGTTGGCTCCTGTTGCGGGGTAAGTCCTATTTTAGCAGAAGCTTAGTTGCTGGGACAATGATTTGTCGCTTCGTTCTTTGTTCGCCCTGCAAGCTCGCCGCCAGCGCGCCCATGTATGATGGTGATTCGTGGCTCAACCCCGCAGCCGGAAGCGCACCCAGCCCGCGCCCGTTTCACCGTCCCGCGCCGCCGCGCCGCGCCGCTTGGGGCTGTTGCTCGCGCTGCTGGCCGCCATACTGTGCCTCGGCCTGCTCTCGCCGGAGATTCGCGATTCCGATTTCTGGTGGCACTTGCGCACCGGCCAGTACATCGTGGAAACGCGCGCGCTGCCGGTGCCCGATCCGTTCGCCTACACTACAGCCTCGGCTCCGCTGGCGTACCCAGGCGAGAATGCCGTGCGGCACTTCAACCTGACTCACGAGTGGCTGGCGCAGGCGCTCTTCTACCTGGCTTATCGCGTGGCCGGCTTTCCCGGCGTGGTGATCTTTCGAGCGCTGCTGCTGGCGGCATTCTGCGGCCTCGCCGGCCTGTTGGCGTGGCGGCGTTCGGGCGTTCTCGACCGCGCCTGGATGGCCGGTCTCGCCGCAACCGCCGTTGCGGCTCCGTTCGCGCTCGACCGGCCGCAGCTCTTCACGTATCTGTTCCTCGCGCTGACCGTGTTGATTTTGGAATCGCGCCGGCGGTTGTGGCTGCTGCCGCCTTTGTTTTTGATTTGGGCCAATTGCCACGGCGGCTTCGTGCTGGGTTGGGTGGTGCTGGTGGCATACTGCGCCGATGCGCTGGTGGCTCGCTTGCGGCGCAGCCCGCTGCCGGAAGAGCGCGCGTTGTGGCTGTGGTCCGCCGTCGCGGCGATGGCATCGGGGATCAATCCCAACGGCTTTCGCGCGCTCCAGGTTCTGCTGCTCTATCGATCGAGCGCGATGCAATCTCGCCTGCTCGAATGGGCGCGGCCGGCGCTGTGGCCGCCGCCCATGTTCGTGCTGCTGTTGGCCGCGGCGGCGGGCGCGATGGTGTGGGCGCGCCGCACAGTGCGGATCGCCGATTGGCTGCTTCTGGCCGCCTTCTCCGCAGCCGCGCTCACCGCCGCACGAAACACCATCTTCATCGGCTTCTTCGCCCCGGTGTTTCTCGCCAGCTATCTGCCCTGGAAGCGCGCGCTGCCAGCTCTCGCCGGCTGGATTGTGTCACTTGCATTGGCGGCCGGCGTCGTCTGGGGAACGGCGGCGGGCGATTTCTTCGAGCTTCGCGCGGCCGATTGGCGCTATCCCACAGGCGCGGCCGACTTTCTCGCTGCGCACCGGCTTACCGATCGCATGTTCAACACTTACGAATACGGCGGCTATCTGATGTGGCGCCTGTGGCCGCGCGAACGGGTCTTCATCGATGGCCGCGCGCTGAGCGATAAGCTGTTCGACGATTACGCACGCATTCTTTATAACCACGACGATTCCGGCGGTAAGAGCGCTGCGCAACTGCTCGACCAGTATGGCGTCCAAGTAATCGTGATGAACACGTTCGAGTATACGAACGGCATCCTCTATCTGCTGGCTCCCTCGCTGGCCGATCCAGCGCAAACCCAATGGAAGCTGGTCTACCGCGACCCCCAGGCGCTGGTGTTTATGAGGCACCCGCCCGCAGGCGCCACGCCGCTCAACTCGATGGAAGTTTTTAGCCAGTTGGAGGACGCATGCAGCCTGCACCTCGACCGCGAACCCGCGCTTCCCCGCTGCGCACGCAGCCTGGCGCAGACCTACGCCAAGCTCCATGAGTTCACCCGCGCCCGCCGTTGGCTAGGTGAATACCTAGATCACCCGCACCCTCTCGACCCAGAAGCCGAGCAAGCGTATCGGCAGTATGTCAGTGCAGGGAAGTGATTGGAACTGGGAACTGGGGACGCTTTCGTCTGTCAACCGGCGTCACACCTCCAGCAGCACTTTCAGCACGCCGCGGTGGGCGGCTCGCTGGAAAGCTTGCGTGGCATCGCGCAGCGGGAAGCGAACGGAGATCATCTCGTCGGTTCGAATCAATGGGTTTTCGAGCAGCGGGAGGGCGGCTTCGAAACGGCCACAGCGCGAGCCGACCAGCATCAACTCATTGACGATGATGGGCGCGGTATCCACCGCAACCGCGCCGTGAACCGTGGATTTCAGAATCACGGTGCCACGCGGGCGCGTCATCGCCACGGCTTGCCGCAAGCCTTCGGGCGAGCCGGTCGCATCCACCACCCAATCGAATTCGGCAACCGGCAGCTTACCGCCGGCGAGCTCCGTAGTTACACCGGAGGCCGCCGCAATCCGCATCTTCTCTTCGTGCCGTCCGAAGAGGCGTACTGCGCAGCCGTGGACGGCGAGCACCTGCGCCACCAGCAGGCCCAGCTTGCCGTCGCCCAGGACAGCCACCGGCGCGCCGGCCGGGATGGCCACCTGATCGAGAATCTCGCACGCGGCGGCGAGTGGTTCGGTGAACACGGCGCGATCGAGCGGCAACCCATCTGGCACCACGTGCAGATTGGCTTCGGGCAGGGTGAAGACCTCCGCGAACGCGCCAGGATGGCGTACGATGCCGAGCACGCTGCGATTGGGACAGTGCCGGCCCAGGCCCTTGCGGCACCATTCGCAGTGCGCGCAGGCGAGATTGATTTCGCCGACCACGCGCTTGCCCACCAGCGCGCGGTCGTCTGTCTCCGCCACCTCGGCCACGAACTCGTGCCCGGGCGTGCCGCTGAAGCCGTAGTAGCCGCGCTGCAATTCGAGGTCGGTATTGCAGATGCCGGCCACCAGCAGTCGCAACAGCGCGTAGCCCGCTGGCCGCTCCGGCAGTGGCGCCTCGACCACCGTGACCACGCCGTTCTCGAGGTTCGTGCGAAGCATTCCCTTATAATAAGTCTTCATGCCTGCGGAACTTGCCTGTTTCGAAGAGCGCTGCCGCGCGCGCTTTCCGATCACTGAAATTATTTATAACTGCCCGCGTTGCGGCGGTTTGCTAGAGGCCGTCTACCCGGCTCCCGAAGGCCATCCGGCCGATTGGAAGCGGATGTGGCGCGACCGCCGCACGTCGAACGCGCCGCTCGATCAGAGCGGCGTCTGGCGCTATCGCGAGTTGATCGGCTATTTGGACGATTACCGGCAGGTGGTCACCCTGCGCGAAGGCAACACCCCGCTGCTCGATGCGCCGCGCGCCGCCCAATATGGCGGACTGGATCGCATCACATTCAAGCACCAGGGGTTCAATCCCACCGGATCTTTCAAAGATAACGGCATGACGTGCGGTGTGGCTCAGGCCCTGCGGCTTGGCGCGCGGCGTGTAGCGTGCGTTTCCACCGGCAACACCTCGGCCTCGATGGCAGCCTACGCGAGTGCGGCCGGCCTCGACCCAGTGATCTTCATCCCGAACGGCAACATCTCGTTCGGCAAGCTGGCACAGGCGCTCGAATACGGCGCGCGCACCTTCCAGGTGGAGGCGAACTTCGACCAG
>CAZFOP010000383.1:0-4001 GCA_964520085.1 uncultured Solibacteraceae bacterium
CGACGTCGTGCCGCTGGAGCCGAAGACCGGCTACGACGTTCGCGACGTCATTTCGCTGGTTGTCGACCGGAACGATTTTCTGGAGGTGCACGCCGAATTCGCGCGGAACCTGGTAGTGGGGTTCGGGCGGATCTGCGGGACAACCGTGGGCATTGTAGCGAACCAGCCGAAGGTGCTGGCGGGGGCTTTGGATATCGACGCGTCGGATAAGGGCGCGGGATTCGTGCGCTTTTGCAACGCGTTCAACATCCCGCTGGTGACGTTTGTGGATATTCCCGGCTTTCTTCCCGGAGTGACCCAGGAATATGGCGGCATCATTCGCCATGGTGCCAAGCTGTTGTTCGCCTATTCGGCGTCAACGGTTCCTAAGATCACGGTGATTCTGCGAAAAGCCTATGGCGGAGGTTACATCGCGATGTGCGCCAAGGATCTGGGAGCGGACTGCACGCTGGCGTGGCCATCGGCGGAGATCGCGGTTATGGGCGCCGAAGCGGCGGTGGAGATCGTGTTCCACACCGAGCTGGTCGACGGGGAGAATGCCCAAGCGAAGCGGCAGGATCTGATCCAGGATTACCGCGAGACCTTTTACACGCCGTATGTGGCCGCCGAGTGCCGCCTGGTGGACGACATCATTGAACCGGCGCAGACGCGTGGCTATCTGGCCGAGGCATTGGATGCGCTTTCCAGTAAGCGCGACTGGCGTCCAGCGAAGAAGCACGGATTGATCCCGTTATGAGTAGAGGGCCCATCCCGGTGCTCCACAAGGCGATTGCGGAGGCGGCCGTCAAAGCGCTTTTAGGCGAACGTGCCGTCATCCGGCAGATGGTAGAGGTACCGGCAGGGCAGCCGTTGAGCGTGCAGATCAGCGCGCTAGGATTCGGAATTCAAACGTTTTGGAGCCACTGGACGGGGCGGCATCCGCACGGGAGCGCGGCGAGAGATGAAGCTCAGGATTAACGTCGAAAAGAAGAGCTACGAGGTGACTGTCGAGTTCCTCGATGGCGCTCAGAATGGTGGTCGCAGCCGGAAGCCGGGCGAAGTGCAAATCCCGGAGAGCGTGACCCGCCCCCGCCCGCCCCTGAAATTTGCGGAGGATACGTTTTGCCGCGCGCCGATTGCCGGCAGGGTTACGGCCGTGCTGGCAGCGAGCGGCCAGAGCATTCGCAAGAACGAACCGGTGCTGGTGATCGAGGCCATGAAAATGGAGATCCAGATTGGCCCCGCTGTGGATGGCTTCCTGAAGACGATTCAGGTGCAGCCCGGCGACACCGTGGCCCCGGGGCAGCTACTCTTCGAGTTGTCCTGAGGCTGACGCCGGGCCGTGCTACTCCCGGGTATCTCAGCGGCGGCTGAAGAACAGTGTCCGATATTGGGGATTACCGGTAGCCATGTGGACACTACCTCGGGGTTGCGCGGAGATCAAGTGTGCAGGTGTGCATACGGCCTGGCCTCGCACCGAGACCCGCGACGCGGTACAGTATGTGGCTGAAATCATCGAACACAGGAGGTTGACGATGAAGGGGCGTAGACTGCTGCGTGGGGCCGCATTGGCGGTCCTTCTCCTAGTTCCGGCGTTGGCCGACGTCACCGGCAAATGGACCGCTGCGATTGATACGCAGATCGGCGTACAGAATTATACATACGACTTCAAGTTGGACGGCGACAAGCTGACCGGCCGGGCGAAGTCGCAATTCGGCGATACCGCGATCACCGAAGGGACGGTGAAGGGCGACGAAATCTCCTTCGTGGAGAATCTGGATTTCCAGGGCCAGCCGTTGCGCATCACATACAAGGGCAAGGTCTCCGGCGAGGAAATCAAGTTCACGCGCCAGGTGGGCGACGTGGCGACCGAGGATTTCGTGGCGAAGCGGGCGAAGTAAAGAACTGTGCCAGTGGTCCGGCAGGTATTCGACCGCAGCCTGTCCGCTCAGTCAGATCGCCGAACTCAAGCGACCACGGAGGGTGCAGTATCGGCACTGTTGCCAACTCGCCGCGACCATATCATGAGACGGAACCATTCAGCCGTAAAGTGCGTACGATCTATCGGCGAGCGGGAACCGCGGCCTCGGGCTGTTCGCTTGCCTTTGACCAACGGCTGGAACAACGCGGAGGAGTCCGAGGCTGTCCTCCAAACAGATAAGGAGATCCGATGAAGATCCGTATTCTGAGAAGACTCACCCCGATCATACTCTTCGCATTGGCTCTCTCGCCGGTGTGCCTTGCGCAATCGCAGATTGCCGGTGATTGGCAGGGAACGCTGAATACCGGGGGGCCCCAACTCCATTTGGTCCTGCACATCGTCGCAGCCAAGGACGGAAGCCTCACGGCGACATTGGACAGCGTCGATCAGGGCGCCAACGGCATCCCGGTGAGCGCAATCTCGCTCAAGGATTCCAAGCTTAGCCTGACCGTCGATGCCGTTCATGGGACTTACGAAGGCAACGTCAACAAAGAAGTAACGGAGATTGCAGGCACGTGGTCGCAGGGACAGTCGCTCGAACTTAATTTCAAGCGTGCGCCCGCGCGGTCCGCAGCCACTGCCGCACCGGCACGACCAACAAAGCCCGGTCTGGACGGGCTGGATGACTTCATCACCCAGGCCATGAAGGACTGGAAGGTGCCGGGACTGGCCATCGCAGTCGTACAGGGCGATAAGGTAATTCTCAAAAAGGGCTACGGCTACCGCGATCTGGAGAAACAGTTGCCGGCCACGCCGAATACTCTCTTCGCGATTGGCTCGATCACCAAGTCCTTCACCGTGACTACATTGGGCATGGAGATGGACGAAGGCAAAGTCGACTGGGACAAGCCGGTCCGCGATTATCTGCCCACATTCAAGCTGTACGAACCGGTGCTCACCGAGCAGATGACCATCCGCGATCTGATTACGCATCGCTCCGGCCTTCCGCGTCATGATTTCATCTGGTACACGTCGGACTTCACACGCGAGGACCTGCTGCGCCGCTTGCAATACCTGGAGCCCAGCAAGCCCTTGCGCACGACATTCCAGTACAACAATCTGATGTTCATGATGGCGGGCTATATTGCCGGCCAGTTGAACGGCACCATTTGGGAGGACGCGATCACCCAGCGCATCTTCAAGCCGCTGGAGATGACCGGCACGAATTTCTCCGAACTGGACACCCAGAACAGCGCCGACTTTGCGCAACCCTATCGTAAGGGCAGCGACTTGAAGGCCGAACTGAAACGCATCCCCTTCGACGCACAATGCCCAAATCGCTGCGCCATGGGTCCGGCCGGCGAAATCAACTCGAACGTCGAGGATATGAGCAGGTATCTGATCTTCCACATGAACCGTGGCAAGGTCGCAGGCAAGCAACTGCTTTCCGAAAACAACTCCATCCAGATGCAATCCCCGCAAATGGTCATTCAGGGCGAGCCTGCCTATAAGGAAGTCGGTGAAGCCAGTTATGGAATGGGTTTCTTCCTCTCTTCTTACCGCGGGCACAAGGAGGTGGACCACGGGGGGAATATCGACGGCTTCAGCGCCGAGCTCGCGTTCCTGCCGGCGGAAAAGATCGGCGTCGTGGTTCTGACCAACCTGGATGGGAACCCGCTGCCGGGAATCGTTAAGGACAATGTCTTCGACCGGCTGCTCGGTCTGGATCAGGTTCCGTGGAACCGGCGTGCGCTGGACGCCGAGGCGGGCGGGAAGAAGTCCGAGCAGGAAGCGAAAGACAAAGGCTACACGCCACGCAAACCGGGAACCCATCCGTCTCACGATCTGAAGGATTACGCCGGCGATTACTCGAACCCTGGGTACGGGACTGTTACCATTGCGCTCGATGGCGACAAATTCAAAGCGACGCTGAACAAGGTAACGCGATCACTGGAGCACTATCATTACGATGTATTCCAGGTACCGGCCGACCCGCTCGATAATCTGCAAAAGATGAAAGTCGTCTTCCTCACCGACATGGACGGCGACATCTCCAGTCTGTCCATGCCGCTGCAGCCCGACGTGAAGGACATCGTCTTTA
>CAZFOP010000384.1:0-3974 GCA_964520085.1 uncultured Solibacteraceae bacterium
CCGCTGCGAGGTCACGTTGAGCGCGGCATCCTCCCGCTCGGTATTGAACTGGAGGATCTGATTGCGGGTCAGCACCAACTCCCCCACCAGATCCATGAGCTTGTCCAGCAGCCCCACGCCAACCCGGATGTTGGCATCCGCCACGGCGGAGGATTTCGCGGCGTCGCCTTCACGAGGCTTGTCTTCGGTATGCCCGGTGGCACTGTTGCAGTCCAAATGCTCGATCGCGGGCGAAGGCGGCAAGCCTGGAACTGGCTGGACCTCACCGCCGGTCGTCAACTGGGCTGCGACGCGCAAGCGTTCGGCCAGATCTTCAAAGCGGTCCGGACCCTCCTCTCCACTCGCTTCGATGGAGCCCAGCACCTTTCGCGTAGCGTCGACTGTGTCCAGAATGAGCGATACGAGGGATGGGCTGAGATCCCGCCGGCCATCGCGCAACTGGCTCAGCAGCGTCTCGGCCTGATGAGTGATCCTTTCCAGGGTTGAAAACGCGAGGAAGCCGCAGGTGCCCTTAATGGTGTGGATGGTACGGAAGATGCTGGCCAGCATCTCGGAATCCTTCGGGTGCTTCTCGAGTTCTACCAGTTCCCGATCCAGGCGCGAGAGGTTTTCATGACTCTCGACCAAGAACTCGCGGATCACATCCTCGTCTTGCATTCGCTTGTCCTCCACGCGCCCCGAAGACTACGGCGGCTGCGAAACAGTACATTCGGATCGCACATCCTCGCACCTTCTGGCGACTTACTATTTCGCTGGTGTGCGTACTGATTGCACAGGAAGCTAATCGGTGGGTGACGGGCAATCCTTTAGATAATCCCTTGAGGTAATGAGAGGTATAGCGAGTGGTCGGTGTAGCTGCGCCGCGTCACAGCACCCGCCAGGCGAATGCGGTTGCCGGCCGCGGTGCGCGATGCCGCGCTCAGTACTGAAGCTTGATTGCAGCCAGCTTCACGATTGCGGCGATGTCTTTGCCACCCGTCACTTCCAAACGAACCGCGGTACCTTCTGGATACCGCTTGCCTTCCTCGATGAGTCTAACGACTCTGCTGGGAAGCGTGCTGTAGCGCGCGGCTTCAACCGCCCTATCGCCGAGAACGAAAGTCACCCGGAAGCTGCCGCAACATGGCGCGAGATACAAGATGTTCCGCTTCTTCATCTTCAGGCGCAACGCCCATCCGGCCTTGGGGGAGTAAGAATGCCACTCCCCGGCGACCAGGTTCAACTCGGCCGACAGCCGGGCCAGCAGTCGGTCCCAATGCGCCTTGGCAGGGCCCAGAGCCGCCGTAAGTTCGTTTGGTGTCGGCTTCTTAAGCTTGCCGATAAAAGCATTGGGAAGGATGTTCGTTTGTTCGGGCATGTCTACGGCTCCGCAGTCTTGGTGGTAGACCAGTGGGAATGAATAATGCGCCAGCCCTCTCTCTTTCGCTGGTACACCTGCGTAGCATTCCAACGCGTTGTTACCGTCCCGATGTGCCTCACCAAAACATACGTCAGGACCGCCGAGTCGGCGGTCGCTTGCACCTTTGGCTCGGCCATTTCATAACTATCGAATAGCGGCCGGCCCCGGTAGGCTTCGAAAAGCGCTCTCACCGCCGGCAGGCCATCGAGCCGCCTGTCTGTCACGGCATGAAAATAGGTAATCTCGGGATCTAAAATCGCCAGCAGCGCGTCGGGGTTCCCAACCTGCCAGCCGTCCAACGCTGTGCGTTCCAAAGCCAGGATTTCGCGTGCGGTCGCTTCATTCGGATCGGCCGCCGCCGACACGCCGCACAGGGCGGCCACCGCCGCGCACGCCAGAATCGACATCTTCATGTTGTTCACCTCTACCAGATTGGACAATCAGCGGCCGGTCCTGTGACAGTTGCCGCGAGAAAGATCAGGCAGGTGGCTCCAGCGAGACCGCCTTCAAGGCTTGGCGCAGGGTTGCCACCTGCTCAGCCGGTTCGTAGAACGGATGGTCCCGATAGACCAATGCCGCCACTTTCATGTACGCTTCGCTCAACTCGCCGGCCCGGTCGCCGGCGACCTCCCGCACCCTGCGCTGGTATTGCGACGTAAACTGAAGCTTCCGCGGATCGACGAATCCGCCCTGAATAAAGGCGCGGGTTTTCTTCACACACTTGCAGGGGGCACCGGGATTCACCAGGCTGCAGTTGCCGCGCAGGTACTCGTATAAATCACGGCGGGCACGCGATAGGATCTGGCGGAAGTTGACCGGCGTGACATCCACGATCTGCGCGCCGACTTCGTCGCTGACGCCGAATATCTCGCCCAGGATGAACACCAGTCGCTGCCGGCCGTCCAGGCAGAGCAGGGTTCCCATGGTGCAACAGATCTTCGTTTCTTCGATGAGAATCTCCACCGGGACCGGAACCGTCCGCGGATCCGGAGGATCGAGGTCGGGAACTCGCTGCAAACCGTTCGCGGCATCGTCGAACGAACAGAGCGATGCGGCAGCCTTCTTGATATTCAGAATGTGATTGACGGCGATGCGATACAGCCAGGTTCGAAATCCGCTCTCGCCGCGGAATTCCGGCAAAGCCTTATAGGCTTTTATGAGGACGTCCTGGGTGGCGTCCTCCGCGTCGGCTCGGCGCATCAGCATGCGAACCGCCAGATTGAAGATCCAAGGCTGATGGCGGATGAGGAGAAGTTCGGTGGCCTCACGGTCTCCGGCCTGCGCGCTGCAAACCAGTTCTGCATCGGGAGTTTCGGCTGCGGTCGTCATCAAATCCACTGTAGCGCGCGGGCGGCCGCACTGGGTTCAGTTCGCGATAGAATCTCGCATATGGAGTCTCTCTCTGGAAAGCTGGCGGTGGTGACGGGCGGCACGCGCGGCATCGGGCGCGCCATCGCGAAACGCTTGCTGGGCGAAGGCGCGGCGGTAGCCATTTGCGGGCGCACGAGTCAATCGGTGGAAAGCGCTCTGAGCGCGCTGCGGCCGTTGGGGTGCGTGTTCGGCATGGCCGCCGACGTCAGTCAAGTCGATCAAGTGCACACTCTCTTCGAAGCTGTGGACCGCGAGTTTGGCGGTTTGGACATTCTGGTGAACAACGCGGGTCAGGGAGTGTTCGGCAAGGTTGCGGAACTGACGCCCGAACAATGGCGGGCCAACATCGAGCTCAACTTGAACGGCCCGTTCTATTGCTCGCGCGAAGCGTTGGCGCGGTTCGGCAAGCGCGGCGGCGGATTCATCGTCAACATATCGAGCCTCGCGGCTAAGAACCCGTTCAGCGGCGGTGCGGGATACAACGCCAGCAAGTTCGGCCTTAATGGATTCAGCGAGGCCATGATGCTCGATCACCGCTACGACAACGTTCGCGTGGCGTCCATCATGCCCGGCAGCGTCGATACGGGGGTTTTTGGCGGCCCTGCCGACCGCACCGGCGACACCAGTTGGATGATTGCGCCGGAGGATGTGGCCGAAACGGTGGCGATGGTGTTGCGCATGCCCGCCCGCACGTTGATCAGCCGGATCGAGATGCGGCCGTCGCAACCGAGGAAATAGGCGCCGCGACCCGTCCGCCGCGCGGTTTGCTACAATTCATCTGCCCATGCCAATACCGCCCGAAAGAAAAGATACGCGCTTGATGCGCGCCATGTTCGGCACCATTGCACCGCGCTACGATTTCTTCACCCGCGTGTTTTCCTACGGAATGGATCGCGGATGGAAGCGCGCGGGGCTGAAGCTGGCGCAGTTGCCGCCGCGCTCGCTGGTGCTCGATCTGGCTTCCGGGACGGGCGACTTTTCCCTGCTGGTCGCGGCGCAATATCCCGATGCGCGCCCGATTGCAGTGGATTTGACGGAAGGCATGCTGCGGCTGGCGCGCGAGCGCGGAGTTGAGCGTGCGGTTTGCGGCGACGCGTGCCAGCTTCCCTTCGCGGACGGCGCCTTCGACTGCGTCTTCATCGGCTACGGGCTGCGCAATTTTCCGAGCCTGGCAACGGCCGTGCGCGAGATCGAGCGCGTCATC
>CAZFOP010000385.1:0-3964 GCA_964520085.1 uncultured Solibacteraceae bacterium
CGACATAATATACGTGTGCCCCGCCGATTCGGGATCGCGCTTCGGGTGGCGGCCAGCGTTCTGCTGGCGGTCGTCCTTCTCTCCGCGCAATCCAAGCGACCGGAGGATCTGGCGGTAGGCAGGCTTCTGGTCACTCCGCGCGACGCGGCCGATCCACACTTCGCAGAATCCGTCATTCTGCTGGTACACCACGACGGCGCATCCGCGGTAGGCCTGATGATCAACCGCCGCACCACGATCGCGCTGTCTCGCGCGTTGCACAATCTGAAGGGCGCCACACAGCGGTCCGACACGGCGTACATCGGCGGACCGGTGGAGACGGATACCGCGATGGCCCTGGTTCGCTCGCGCGGCAAGCCGGATGCGGGCGTTCCGGTGTTGAAGGATACCTATCTCATTCCTTCCCAAAAGGCGCTGGAGGGCGTGCTGTCCGGCGGCGCGAACGCAGCCGATCTGCGCGTCTACGTGGGATATTCCGGTTGGGGCCCCGAGCAATTGGATAACGAAGTTCGCCTGGGCGCCTGGTACATCATGGACGGCAACACGGCGTTGGTGTTCGACCCGAATCCCGAAACCGTATGGAACCGCCTGATCGCCCGCACCGAATCGAACGTTGCGCTGGCGCGGCTGCCACTCAACTTCGGCAGCGAGCTGGCGCGGGAGATCCGGTAGCTGAGCGCGCCCCTTCATTTTCTGTGGCGGCCAATCCTGTTATCATGCTTGGTTCGATGAGCGGCTCTGGCGCGGGCCGCGTTTAGTGTGTCTGCACCCACGTGTCACGGCAGGGTGCGGGCCCTGAGAGGTTAGGTCCCGGATGCACCAACATTTACCCCTACACGTTATCGACATAGCGATTATCGTCCTTTATCTGGCCACCACGGTTATGGTTGGCTACTGGGTTTCGCATCGCGCTTCCCGCGATATGAAAGCTTACTTCCTGGGCGGAAACACGATGCCCTGGTATGTGCTGGGCGTGTCGAACGCGTCGGGCATGTTCGACGTCAGCGGCACCATGTTGCTGGTATACTGGGCGTTCGTCTACGGCGTGAAGAGTGTCTGGATCCCATGGCTTTGGCCCACATTCAACCAGGTCTTCCTGATGGTGTTCCTCTCGAGCTGGCTGCGCCGATCGAATGCGATGACCGGCGCGGATTGGATTCAGACGCGCTTCGGCAAGGGCCGTGGCGCGCAGCTTGCGCACATCATCGTGGTGGTCTACGCCTTCTTCGGCATCATCGGGTTCTTCAGTTACGGATTCAAGGGCATTGGAAAATTCGCGGCCAACTTCCTGCCGTGGAATTTCACCCCCAATCAATACGCGCTCATGCTGATCGCGATCACGACTATCTACGTGATCAAAGGTGGCATGTTTAGCGTGGTGATCACCGAGGTGCTTCAGTTCTGCATTCTTTCAATCGCCTCGTTCGCGGTGGGCATCATCGCCATGATGAAGATTGCGCCGGGGACGCTGTCCAAGTTCGTTCCCGCGGGCTGGGATAACCTGTTCTTCGGCTGGCACCTCAACATGGACTGGAACGCGCTGATCCCAGCGGCGAACTCGAAGATCGCCGAGGATGGCTACGGCTTGTTCGGCTTTTTTGTGATGGCGCTGCTGTTCAAAGGGGTGCTGATTAGCGCGGCCGGTCCGGCGCCCAACTACGACATGCAGCGGGTGCTCTCCTCGAAGAATCCGCGCGAGGCTTCGATGATGAGCGGCTGGGTCAACGTTGTGTTGACCTTCCCGCGCTATTTCCTGATCACCGGGCTGACCATCCTGGCGCTGGTTTTCTTCAGCGAGCATATCAAGGGAATGGGAGCCAAGATGGACTTCGAGCTGGTGTTGCCTCTAGCGCTAGCCCGCTTCGTTCCGGCCGGCCTGCTGGGATTCCTGATCGCCGGTTTGCTGGCCGCCTACATGTCGAACTTCGCCGCCACGGTCAATGCCGCACCGCCGTACTTCGTCAACGACATTTACAAGCGCTACATCAACCCGAACGCGAACCCGCGGACCTATGTGCGGCTGAGCTATCTCAGTTCGTTCCTGGTGGTCGTGATTGGAGTCCTGATCGGCTGGTTCGTCGCTTCGGTGAACTCAGTGGTGATCTGGATCGTCTCCGGCTTGTGGGGCGGCTACACAGCCTCCAACGTTCTGAAGTGGTATTGGTGGCGGTTCAATGGGTACGGTTACTTCTGGGGCATGGTCACCGGCATCACAGGCTCGCTGGCGGTTCCCGGCATTCTGAGCAAGATCCCCTCGTTGCAGAATTGGGCGACCCTGCACTCGTTGAATCTGGACGTCTCGCTCGGATTCGGGCTGGTGTTCGTGGTCGGTACGATCGGCTGCCTGCTCGGCACGCTGCTTACCGAGCCCGAGGACGACGCGGTATTGATGGAGTTTTACCGCCGCGTGCGGCCGTGGGGGTTCTGGGGACCGATTAAGGTCAAAGTCATGGCGCAGTCCCCGACCTTCCAACCGAACAAGGATTTTTCGCGCGACATGTTCAACATCGCCATCGGTATCGCGTGGCAGATCGCGCTGGTCGCGCTGCCGATCTACATCGTGATCCGCACCAACATTCCCGCTATCTGGTATTGCCTGGCCATGGTCGGCGTAACATCCATCATTCTGAAGTTTACCTGGTACGACCACATGTGCAAGGTGAACGCGGAAATCGCGGCGGACGAGGCGCGGACTGCCGTGCCTGCGGGGGACTAAGTCGCAGGGGCTCGGTCCGCATAGCGAGTTACGGTGAAACGCATCCCCACTTTGGACGGTTGGCGTGCCATAGCCGTCCTAGCTGTGATCGTTCACCACGTCTCGAAGTTCTATTGCGGTAGCGAATACTGGTGGATCTGGCGCGGGGCAGTGGGAGTCGATGTTTTCTTCGCTGTCAGTGGTCTGTTGATTACATCTCAGCTCTTACAAAACGGAAACCTCAAGAGTTTCTATATTCGGCGGGTATTTCGCATCTTGCCGCCCGCAATCGTTTACCTAACCATTGTCTTAGCGCTTCACCTGATTGACAGCCAGGACTTCTTGCGCTGTCTGGCCATTCAGAGAAACTACACAAATGGGTCGGTCTACAGCGCT
Organism: uncultured Solibacteraceae bacterium; assembly: GCA_964520085.1. Lineage (GTDB taxonomy): Bacteria > Acidobacteriota > Terriglobia > Bryobacterales > Bryobacteraceae > Bog-375. The sequence goes on from CAZFOP010000385.1 coordinate 3,092, forward strand.
CACTTTTGGTCCCTCTCACTGGAAGAACAGTTCTACCTTGTATGGCCGCCGGTCCTGTTACTGTCCGGGAAACGGGCGCCAATGGTTGCTATGGCCGGTATACTTGCAGTGTGCCTGTGGCGGCCATACGCCTTGTTACATCTGGGCATGGGTTACGTCCGCACGGACCTGCGGTGCGACGGACTTCTCTGGGGCTGCGTGACCGCCTTTGCATTGCGGACGGCAAACGTCAAGTTCGGCAGGATTCTGCCGGCAGTCTGCTTTATCGCCGCCGTTCTTGTGTGGGGTATTCCGATCTTCATGCCGATATTGCCGATACTGGTGAGCATCACGGTGCTCGGAACGGTACAAGAACCGCACTGGATCATGTCACGGCTGTTGGAATGGAAGCCACTCGTGTGGATCGGACAGCGCTCGTACGGAATCTACTTATGGCAGAGCTTCTTCATTATGGTCCCCATAAACGTCCCCATGATCCTGAAGGTGGGTGCAGCGATTGTCTGGTCCGCCGTTCTTTACCGATTTTTTGAAACTCCCCTTCGGCAAGTCGGTAGAAGACTCGCGTTGCGCTGACATTCGAGGACAACACACTTAGCCATTTGTGGCGGTGTAACGGGGTATTGACAACGGGGAGCGTGTGTCAGGAAATGTCGAGACGATCTTCGACACTGCAGGCTTGACAGCCCGCGCCACGCAGGTCCGTATCTTACTTCATATAGAATAAGCTCAGCCGGGGCAGCCCGGATTTCTCCAGCAGGCTTCGCTCCAAGTACTGACGTTCTAACATCGACAGTTGATCGGCGGTCATTTTGCCGCGATAGGGGCGTAACTGGGCGTCTAAGTCGCGGCGGGCCTGGAGTAAGTCGTCATCGG
>CAZFOP010000386.1:0-3959 GCA_964520085.1 uncultured Solibacteraceae bacterium
CCCAGCGCGGATCGCGCGCCACATCCACCACCGGCGTCAGCGCCTGGTGGGCTCCACGCAGCCGCGCCTCAAGCGCAGTCATCGTGAACAGCGACTCCACCAACTCCGGGTCGAATGTAGCACCGAGCGCGATCGGCTGCGGGAAGCTGGTGCCGCCGATGGCCGCGTGGCCATGGAGACACTCCTCGTGAAAGATCACCGGGATGCCGAGCCGGCTGTTCTCGACGAAGAACTTCTGGATGGCGTTGGTCAGCTCAGCCATCCCGCGCGCGTCCTTGCCCCCGCCCGCGTCGCTCGGCCGGCCGACCTGGCCCATGCCGCGCCCGTGCCGGAAGGCCTTCTTTGCCTTGGCGTAATCGAAGTTGCCGTCGGCGTCCACCAGCTTGCCGGCCTTCTCCTGCCAGACACACATCATCTGCGCGGCCTTCTCTTCCAGTGTCATGCGCGACAACAGATCACGCACGCGTTTGGCGACCGGCAGGTCTCGCTTGCGGAAGTTAGGCAGGCTCCGGTTCTTGTTCTTGGTAGGTGGTTTCATAGATGCGGTCTCGTGGTGGCTGCGTTTGGAATGCTGGGCCGGGCACGCCCGACCCTCCGGCCAGTCCAGGGCCGGCGGGGACCGCTTTCCTCTCTGGCGGAATTAGCCGCCGGTTCGCGAGGGAACGCCGTATGCAGGCCGTTCAAACGCGAATTTGTTCTAGCCTCAGACTATAATCAGATGATCGGACCAAAAAATGCAAGTTGCGGTCGCGCGCCCCTCTGCGCTGGGGCTGGCCGAGCAGAGAATTACGAGCATACACCGAAGTCATTCTCCAATACCATAGCCAACGTGCCGCGCAGGCGCGCGACGCCACCCTCGCGTGCCGGAATCAACTGCGGCGCAACGCCGCCGTGCAACACCTGGTCCCGGATCTCCGGCGCGATCACCGCTTCGAAGCGCTCCCAGGACCGCGTGAGGTCGCCGACCACCACGATCCGTTCGGGCGCAAAGCCGGCCACCAACATGCGCATGCCGCGGCCCAGGTAGTAGGCCATGGTCTTCAGCGCTTCCTCGGCTCGCCTGTCTCCCTGGTCCGCGAGGCTGAGCAGGTCGAGGAAGTTCAACCCGTCGGGCACGGAACCGGATTCGCTGTAATACCGCAGCGCCGCGCGATTCGAGGCAAACACCTCCCAACAGCCGCGCCGGCCGCACCCGCAAAGCGGACCCTGTGGATCGAGCGGCACGTGGCCGAACTCGCCAGCCATTCCGTTCAGACCCCGCACGATCTGGCCATTGAGCAGGATTCCCGTGCCGACTCCCTCGGAAACCGTTACCGCCACCAGGTTACGAACCCGCTCCATGTGGTCGAACCACACGGCCGCCAGCGCGCAGGCCGTGGCTGCGTTCTCGATTTCCACTCCCAGGCCGGTCGCCTTCATCAGGGGAGTCCGTATATCCACGTCGCGCCATCCAAGATTCGGCGCGAACACCAGTTGGTTCGACCCGGGGATGTAACGACCAGGCACGCTGACCCCGATGCCTTCGATCTTTCTGCCCCGGCATGACGCGACGATCCGCTGGACAGCTTCGACCAGGCGGCCAATCGTGAACTCCGGGTCTGGAGTGGTGACAATCGCCTCCTGCGAGATGAACCTACCGTTGGCGTCCGCCAATGCGACCGTGATCTGCGACGGACGGATGTCCAGGCCTATGATCACCCGCTCGTCATTGAGGCGCAGGAAGGTGGGTCGCCGGCCCCTGGGCAACCGAACGGTGGGTCCGGTTAGCACCCAATTCTCCTGGATCAACTGGTCGACGATCAACGATATGGTGCTGCGTTGCATCCCGGAAACGCGCGCCAGGTCGGCGCGCGAAATGGGCTGACGGGTCCGGATCAAGTTGAGGACGATACGACGGTTGATATCGCGAACTACCTCGCTCGAAGCGCCCTGGGGCCTACTCTTGTCAGTCACCTGCACTCCCGTTTCGGTCTTGTCTCCTCACTATCGGCACCCGCTTCGAGGGTTCACTGTACCTTTTTGCCGGTCCATTCGATGGACTGCCCGCCTCCATCGCCGGCTCGTTCAGAAGTGAGGTGCAGGTCGGCGCCACTCACCTTTCCTTCGTAACTCAATTTCAGTTCCGTTCCCTGCAGGTCGGCGGTGATGGTAAACGACAGTTTGTCCCCATCCACTTTCCCGTCCGTGATAGTGGACTTGCCCAACATCGTGCTGGTGGTTTCACCGGTGAGCTTGTTTCCGTCCACCTTGAAAACGAAGGTTCGCTCCATCGTTCCGTTAGGACCCTCTGCCGTCGCTTTCCAGGTGCCGGCGATATCCCCGGCCACCGCTGCCATGGCGAACGCCGCCATCAGAATCAAGACACGCTTCATAGCACCAGTCCTTTCCCCATCATTCTTGCATCTTTTGCGCTTCGAGCGTTGGCGAGGTGTTTGCAGCGGCCCGCGTGCCCTGTCGCCGAGTAACCATTCCCGCTCATCCCGTTTTCTTCAAGCCTTGGGCAGTGCGGAGGGGAACTATCGGCAGATAATCGCCGGCGCCGCCGTCGGGCGCTGCAATGCGGCCGGTGTGAGCTATGCGCGCGATCAGTGCGATCGCCGGAGGTCCTATGCGGCCCCCAACTGCGACATCTCTTTGCCTTCTATCGGCCAGGCCTTGAGCCTCGCCGCCGGCTTCCGGATGGAGTGCGGCGCGCCTTTACGTCGTGCCACCGATGAGAGCTTGCCATCGGAGCAGGAAGAAATGGTGGCCGCAGAGTGAACACCGGTAGGGTTGCAGCAACCATTGGAAAGCCGTCTCGATGGCATTTCGCGCGCTTACGCTTCTGAAATCGATGGATCTGCAATGCGGACAGCGCGAGGAGAACAGCCCTACCGTGGCTCGGATCATGAGACGACGTCGGCTTTCGCAGCGCCGATTGCGCGATGTGGGAGCCGCGTGGCATAAGGTGCACGGGGGACGGTTCGCCGGCTGGCCACTGCGCGGCTCTCTTCGCGTGCGGCCGCCAGTTGCTCCTGAGTTCTCACGTCCGGCTCCGACAGTTTCACCCGTTCATTTGCGCGCGCAACCTGGCGCGCGTGCCGCTTCTGTAGTCGCTTGTTCATACGTGTCCTTTACCAACTCTCACCAGATTCGTCGCATGGGCCGGTGGAGGCGTTGCAGCCGGAATTGAGCTGGTGGTGTCAGCTAACGGAAGCGGGGACCGTGCGCCCGGAATGGGCCAGCCATGCCACCGGGTGGCTGCGGACGGCGCCATTGCGCTCCGTAATGTCCGCCCAGTTGACGTCGTTTCTCAGCCGCACAAAAACGCCGGACGTGCCCTGATATGTGCCATGGGCCAGCACGACTTCATCTCCTGTGCGGAATGTTGGACCAGAAGTCTGAGTGCTCATCATGTTCGTGCGCCCCCTTTGTTCGGTGCTGTCTGGGTGACCTAAGAGGACGGCGATCAGATCGGCTGACTTAGCTCAGATGATCTGCGAGTGGGCGGAAGCGCTCAACCATTAACTATTATCGGTTAAGTTTTCTTGCTTGTCAAGCGTGTTTGTGAGAAGATTGAATTGTCTGATTGACTAAATGCAGTTAAGCGGACGAACAGGACTATCCAGTGGACGTATCCCTTCTGATCCGGCAGCGTTTAACCGAGCTTGGCCTTGAGCAGAAAGACCTCGCCGCCGCCGCTAAAGTGACCGAGTCCTATATCTCGCAACTGCTGGCCCGAAAGAAGGCACCTCCCTCGCCGGGACGTACGGACATCTACGAGAAGATCGGACGGGCCTTGAAACTCCCGTGTGGTGAACTCGCGAAACTGGCCGACCTGGAACGCAAAGAGGAATTGAGAAAAAGGGCGACGGAGCTTCCGCGGCCTCTGTTTAAGGAGTGCCGCGAGTTGATTCTGCGCAAGTGCGATTCCGCCCGGCAAAAAGAAGTGCGCCGGATCTTTGAGAAGGAGCCGTTCG
>CAZFOP010000387.1:0-3934 GCA_964520085.1 uncultured Solibacteraceae bacterium
TCAGCCGGAAGCGTTCCGGTACGTGAGCCAAACCATAGGCCGCGCCGCTTTGGTGGTTGGTGAACGATAGCGTCGAAAGCGGCGTGGAAAGCTCACAGTAATCGATCTTGCCGCGCACCTGGGGCGTGGCGCTTTCCAACTCCCCTTTCAGACGCTCGGCCAAGCGGGCCTTCAGGTCGTCGTACTCGGCGCCGCGGTGCTTCCAGCGCGTGTCCGCCCACTTTGCGAACCAGGCAAACGGGGCCGGCGCAATAACTTCAATCGTCGCTCGTCCTGGATACCGGTTGGCGAAAGTCGGATCCTTGGCGGATGGAAACGAAATGAACACTACCGGCCAGGGTCCGTCGCACGAGGCTTCCGACCGGGAAACATTCCCGTCATGGTCGGGACCGGGGCAGATCCAGAGGTTCGCGGGATCGATGCCAAGCTGTTCGCTGCTGGACTGGAGACCGACGTAGAGAGACAGGTAAGCCATCGACGCTGGAATCCGTTCGATTTGCCGTATCGTTTCTCGCGTTTCGCCGTCTATTCGAGGCAGCAGCCGCCGGTACGTGTTCGCCGCACCGGCATCGCTGATTACGGTCGCGGCGCGAAACTCGCGGTCGTCTGGCATGCGCACGCCGATGGCCCGACCGCGGTCTACCAGTACTTCCTGTACGTCGGCGCTCACCAGCAGCTTGCCGCCGGCCGCTTCAATTCCCGGCAGCACGGTTTCGACAATCGAACCCGCGCCGCCCACCGGATAAGAGGCACCGTCGAAGTAGTGGTTAGCAATCAGGGCATGAATGCCGAAGCTGCTGCGCCCTGGAGGTAGCCCGTAATCTCCCCATTGAGCGGTGAGCAAACCCGCCAGCTCGCGGCTGCAACCGAGCCCGGCGAGCGTTTCCGCCGTGGTGCGCCCGGCGTGGCGCAGGAACGGTGCGCGCATCAGCCGTCCCACGACTCGCTCAATCGGTCCGGGCACGGCCTTGGAGGCGAAAAACCGGTCGCTCGACCGGACGCAGCTTCGAACCGCGCTGAAGTAGCCGTCAATCGCCTTACCCTCGGCTGGGAAGTACTCTTTGAGCCGCTCGCGCAGACGCTCCGCGCCGCTGGGGAACGCATATTCGCGGCCGCCCAGGCGGAAACGGTCATACACATCCGGCATAGCCTGCCATTGCAGGCGCCCATCCGTCAGGTGATCGAAGGCGGCGCGAATCGGGGAAGCCGGGTCGTTCACCTGGCCGATGTAATGGACCCCCACGTCCCACTGATAGCCTGGACGGTGGAACACGTGCGTGAAGCCGCCCGGCGTGTAATGGCGTTCCAGCACCAGCACGCGCCGGCCGGCGTGGCGGGCGAGCAGGGACGCGGCGGTCAACCCGCCCATGCCGCTCCCGATGACGATCGCGTCGAACGCGTCCTCGACATTTGCCTGGCGGTAGCTCTCGACTCTCATTGCGGCTTTCCTCTCGGTGTTGACAGTGCCCACATTGGCAGTATACGATTCGATGTGGCGCATGTCAACATGCTTCTGTTATATTCCGGACATGGCTTCCAAACGGCCTTATCATCACGGAAATCTCAAAGCCGCCCTTCTCCAGGCGGCGTTGGAACTGATTGCCGAAGTAGGACCCGCGGCCTTTACGTTGCGCGAAGTGGCCCGCCGCGCCGGCATCTCCCACAATGCGCCCTACCGTCACTTCCGAGAGAAGGATGAATTACTGGCGGCGGTTGCGGCCGAAGGCTTCGAGCGGCTGGCAGCCGCGCTCGGCGAGCCGGAAAAGGCGGCCCGCACCCGCCAACCGGCTCCCGCGTTGCGCCGCTTTCAAGCCTCCGGCCTAGCCTATGTCCGGTTTGCGTTGGGCTCGCCCGAACATTTGTTGGTGATGTTCGACTGGCCCCTGACGCCGGATCGGTACCCGGAACTTTCCGCGGCCTCCAATCGCGCCGCTTCGGTCCTGGTGGAACTCGTCGAAGCCGCGCAGCGCGAAGGCAGTCTGCCGCGCGGCGATCCGTCCGCGTTCGCGTGCATTGCCTGGTCGCTGGTTCACGGCGTCGCCAAACTCGCCATCGCCAGGAGGCTTCCCTTCCAGTCCGATGCCGAGATTCTGCGCTTCACCGCACACGCGATCCAGACGATGTATGCGGGGATGGCACCAAAGAAGTCGCCGCTGCAATAGCCCGGCGCCGCGCTCGCGCCAAATTCATCTCCCCGTGCTAAAATTCTGCGCAGGCCTGACGCATTCAGCGGAAGTGCCAAAAGAGGTTGTCTTATGTTGTCTCTACGACTCGCCGTCGGTCTGCTGCTGGTGTTTTCGTTTGCCGCGCGATCCCAGACCATCCAGGTTTGCGGATGGATGGTCGAATCGGCCAAGCCCGAGAACCTCCGCCAGTTCGAGGTTTGGTTGCAAAGCGATGCCGAGTTGAGCTTTCTCTACAGAATGACCGGCACCGGCGTGGTGGCGGGGTCGGCCCGCTCCTACTCCCCCGGCAGCGGTACCTATGTATTGCATGCAGGCAAGGCCGAGAAGGCCTGGGGATTCGGGACCACCGTATACCCGCCGGCGAAAATCGATATCACGATCGAGCTGCACGAGATGCCCGCCGACATCTTCTCCGACGCGCCGACGCCGCTGCTGGCGAAGTTCGATTTCCGCCGCAGCATCCCCGAGTCCGAGACCAAACCGCCCGCCACGCTCGCCAAGAAACAGTGCGTCGATGTGAAACCGCCAGCGAAGAAGGGCGATTGATCGCTCGCTGCGGATCGGCGATTCACGCAGCCATTTGCGCAGAGTGGGCCGGTCCGTCCCGCCTTCAGGGCGTACTGGTCAACAACGCCCCATCACCAGATTCCGCATCGACCTCTAGAAACAGCTCGCGAGAGTGATCGATATCCCCATCCCGCAGATACCAGCTTTTCCCCTTGGGATCCAGTTGGGAAGAGAACCTGTACGCATAGCAGCAGTCATATCTACCGTACACGGCTTCCCGAAACGCGACGATTTCACCGGCTACGAACGCGTCGTTTAGTGTCTGGAAGTCACTAAGAACCCGGTATCTTGCCCCGACCTTGAAAAGCGTGTCTCTCGGCATAGTCCTGGGCGCGCCAACAGGCCACCATCAAAAAATCGAACACCCACATTTTAACTGTATTCGAGGAGCGATTGCTTCGTTCGGCCCGCGCTCCTACTTCTTCTTCCCCGCGCCCTTCGCCTTCGTCTTCAGCACAATCGGCGTGCCTTTGAAGTTGAAGCTGCGGCGCAACTGATTCATGAGGTAGCGCTCGTGGGAAAAGTGCAGCGGGCCGCCTTTTCCTCCGGTGAAGATGACGAACGAGGGCGGGCGGATGGAGGCCTGCGTGGCGTAGAGAATCTTGCGCTCCTCGAAATGCAATTGCTCGACCCAGCGGTTTAACTCGCCGGTCCCGATGCGCGTCGAGGCCGCCGTGTACACCTCGCGAATCAGCGGGAACAGCGACTCGACGCCGGCGCCCGTCTTGGCGGAAATAAACTTGATGGGCGCGTACTCCAGGAACTTGAACATGTCGCGGATTTCTTGCTCGAATTCGTTCTTCGAGCTGTTCCGCATCTCGTCCCACTTGTTGACGCAAACGATCAACGCGCGCCCGCCTTCGTGGGCGTAGCCGGCAATCGTCGCGTCGTTGGTCGAAATGCCTTCCACCGCGTCCAGCACCAGCAGCACCACGTGCGCCATGCGGATGTTGCGCCGCGCCATCACCACGCTCAGCTTTTCCGCCATCGCGGTGGTCTTGCCCTTGCGGCGAATGCCGGCCGTATCGACAAAAACGTATTCGACGCCGCCGCGCACGACGGTTTCATCGACCGCGTCGCGCGTGGTGCCGGCCACGGGCGAAACGATGGCGCGCTCCTGCCCGGCGAGCGCGTTCAGCAGCGTCGATTTGCCCACGTTCGGCCGGCCGATGATGGCCACC
>CAZFOP010000388.1:0-3894 GCA_964520085.1 uncultured Solibacteraceae bacterium
GCCGATGCCGCCGCTGCCGCCGAATCGCGAATACGAGATTCTGAAGCCGGCGGCTCTGCGCAAGGGCTGGCATCCTTTCGACATTCCGATGTTGCGCAACAGCGTGCCGTACAACGGCCGCGGGCCATGCATGCGGTGCCGCTGGTGTGTGGGGTTCGCCTGCGAGGTCAACGCCAAAAACGGCACGCAAAACACGGTGATTCCCACTGCGCTGGCGACCGGCCTGTGCGAGCTGCGCACCGACGCGATGGCGAAGGAGATCGTGCTCGATGCGCGCGGGCATGCGACGGCCGTAACTTACTACGACGCCGACGACCGCCCACAAACGCAGCCGGCCCGGTTGGTGGTGGTGAGCGCGGGTGCTATCGAAACCGCGCGCCTGTTGCTGAATTCCAAGAGCCGGCTGCATCCCCATGGCCTGGGCAACCGCTACGACTGGGTGGGCCGCAACCTGCAAGGGCACGCCTATCCGCGCGCGGTGGGCCTCTTCGATTTCGACACCTACGACGATGTGGGCCCCGGCGCCAGCATCGCCATCTGCGATTTCAATCACGGCAACCCTGGCCTGCGAGGCGGAGCGATGCTGGCCAACGAGTTCATCCGCCTGCCGATTCAGTTCACTGGAATGACGCCGCCAGATACGCCGCGTTGGGGACGCGCCAACAAGGACTACATGCGGCAGTTCTATCGCCGCTCGATTGCGGTGATGGGTCCGGTGCAGGAGATGCCGTTGTTCGAGGCGCGGGCGGAACTGGACCCGCGCATCAAGGATTTCTGGGGCATCCCGGTGGCGCGCCTTTCTGGCGGGCGCCATCCGCACAGCGTCGAAGTGGCGCGGGCGGTGGTCCAGAAAGCCGCCGAGTGGCTGCAGGAGGCCGGCGCCATCCGCACCTGGACCAACGTGCCCGGCCTGGACCTGAGCGGCGGCCAGCACCAGGCGGGAACCTGCCGCATGGGCAACGATCCGAAAACCAGCGTGGTGGACCGCAATTGCCGCATCCATGAAGCCGACAACATCTATATCGCCGATGCCAGCGTACACGTCACCAACGGAGGGTTCAATCCCGCGCTGACAATTTTGGCGAATGCGTACCGCGTGGCGGCGGCAATCGTCAAGGAGCGGCACGCATGAAGTTCTGGCTGGCCGCGCTGGCGGTGATCGCGATTGCGACGGCAATCGTTTATCCCAGGATACGTCCCAAGCCGCAGAGCGTCGGGTATTGCGGGGACTGTCACGAAATGGGCGATTCGAGCGTGGCGTGGCTGGGTTCGGCGCATCGCAACGTGGCGTGCTCGGACTGCCATGGCGGCGTGTTGCAGCCGGGCAATGCGCGGCGCCTGGACGAGCACGCGCGCGGTGTCGTGTCGGAGCAAATCCGTTTTCACCAATGGTCGGACGTGCAAGCCGTCGTGGAGCGGTGCGGCAACTGTCACCAGGAGGAGTTGGCCACTTGGCGCGCCGGCCCGCACGCCATGACTTACGCGCAGGCGTTCACCGACCGCGAACACAACCGAAAGCGCATTCTGATGGAAGATTGCTTCCGCTGCCATGGAATGCACTTTCAGGGATCGTTGCGCGAAATGGTTACGCCTGTCGATACGAAGGGGCCGTGGAAGCTGGTGGATGAGGGTTGGGCGGAGCGCGCGGCGATTCCGTGCCTGACCTGCCACCAACTGCACCGGTCGGGGCAGCCGGAAGGGACGCGCGTGCGGCGTCCGGAATCGGCCGGCAGCCTGCAGGCCGCGGCCACTCCCTCACTGGCTCTGTTCGACCGCCGCGCGCAGGGCCACATCGCGCTGGCCTCACTGCCACTGCCGGAGATGATGCAGGGCAAGCGGCGGGTGAAGATGAGTCCCGATCAGCGCCAGGCGCTCTGCTATCAATGCCACGCCGCAAGCGCCGCCATGCAGGCGGGCGATGGCGACGACCGCACTCCCGTCGGCATCCACGAAGGCATCAGTTGCCTGGCCTGCCATCAGGGCCACGGCGAAAAGACACGCGCTTCCTGCGCCAACTGCCATCCCAAGATGTCCAATTGCGGATTGGATGTGGAGAAGATGGATACCACTTTCCGTTCGCGCTCCAGCCGTCACAATATCCACTCCTTCCAGTGCGTCGACTGCCACACGCACGGCGTGCCGAAAAAGCGCAGTGAAGCGGCAGATCGATAGCCTGAGCACTGATAGGGCAGACGATCGGTTTTTGTCGTCTGTCAGGGTACCGGGCTATGGGTAGTGCGCTAAATTCCGATAATGAATGAGATCGGCCGTAAGAAGAGCAAACCATGAAATTATGTGAATATCGCGGACAGAAAGTCGGGTGGTTTCAGAGCAGCCACCCAGCTTGTGTCGATAGACATGAATCAAAAGAACAGGAACGACCGGCAGCCGTACTACCGTTACCGTTCAACCCACGGACAGAAGTGTTGCCGTTCAACCCGTGGACAGAGGTGTCGGCAGATGCCATCCACATTGCAAATCGAATTGTGAAGCATCTCTGGATCATCTTCGCCCTATTACCCTTCGTCGCCGCTCTGCTTCTGGTATTAGCTGGAGTCATCAAGTAGGAAGGAAAAATAGAATGTCGAAATATACTATCGATGATGCTCTCATCCAGGCAGCATCTATCGAAGAACTAGAAAAGTGGGCGAACGACCCGGAGTGCCGCAATCCGGAGGAGTGTCGTAACCGCCTGGCTGCCCAGCGCCTCAAACGGGAACAGGAGGAGCGAACCGCGCGAGCCGTAGCAGAACGGCGAGCAGCAGAAGCACAGAAAAGGCTCTCCGAACGGCGACAGCAATTACTGGACAGTCCATTCGACCCTCGCAACGAGGTTTCGGCAGACGCAAAATCCTTAAACAACAACATCTCCGAGGACGCCAAATACATCGCGGGCAGGATCGTCAAGCACTTGTGGATCATCTTCGTCCTGCTACCCTTCGTGTTGGCATTGCTTCTGGTTATAGCTGGAGTTATCAAGTAGAATCCGGAGAAGGTAGGGAGATTCGAAAACAGCCGCCAGAACCGCCGGGTGGCCCGCGATTGAATCAAAGTAATTCGTCCAACGCGAGGGTTTCGCCCCGCGCGTCCTCTTCGAGGGCTTCCCGAGCCAGCCGCCGGATGACCTCGCGCTTCTCGGCGAAGCGCCTCTTCCAGGAATCTTCGTCGGCCAGCGCGGCGAGGATCTGGGAAGCAATAGCGTCCTGTTCATCCCGAGGCAAGGAGCCGACTTTTTCCAAGGCCTGCTCGAGGAGCGTCGACATGCTTTCAGCTTTTCATTCCACCGCCAGCAGGATGGAGGGGATGCTGATCTGCGTTCCGATCTGGACGCGGATTTCCGGATTCGTGCCGGCGTTGCCGGGAAGCGTGAAATTGATCTGGTACAGTCCCGAGAATCCGGGGGTCACGCCGGCGTAGAGAACCAGTCTAGGATCGATGGCTGCGCCGTTCAACAGCACTTGCAGGCTGGCCAGGGCAGTGATATAGGCCGCGCATTGCGCCACCGTTCCGGAGGCCCACGGGGGATTCGTGTGTCCCAGACCCGTGGCGTACAGCACGACTATGTCGCCCGCATGCGCTGGCGAGGCGCCCGTCATCAGTGAGTAGTTGGTGTTCCAATCCTGCGCGATGGCAAAGCCATCAGTCACGAACAGCGCGGGAGCGGCATCGATCAGGGTGATCGTCACCGCCGGACCGCTTACGCCCTGGCGCACCAAAGTCACCGAGACATCGCCCGGAATCTGCTCGGAGGGCACCAAGAAATTGACCTGGGTCGGAGAGGCGTAGAGCAGTGGCACCGGCACGTTATCCACGAAGACGCCGATCGCTGCCAGTTGCGTGGGCAGTCTGCCGGCCGCCAGGTCGGCGGCGGTGATGGCTTCGGTGGTCCAGGCC
>CAZFOP010000389.1:0-3894 GCA_964520085.1 uncultured Solibacteraceae bacterium
TGCGATTCCGCCCGGCAAAAAGAAGTGCGCCGGATCTTTGAGAAGGAGCCGTTCGGCGAACTCGAACGCCTGGTCACTCAGAAGCTTCTGGATGTCGCCCAGGGAGTTGCCAAGGAGGAATTGCAAAGTGAAGAGTGGCTCCGCCTGATGGCCCAACTCAGCGACCGTAGCTATGAGCAAGTGCGCGTTTCCATTCTCGAGTTCCTGGACACGGACGTGTTCCATGTCTCGGTAGAGAACTGTATCGCATTCCTCGACCCGATCGTCGATTCCTGGGACATCGATCTCAAGACTTTTGGCATGGAGGTTGTGCCGAACCGGCGGCTCACGGCAGGGAACCTGAAGCGATTTGAGTTTGCCGAACAAAAGCCCGCGCAACCCGTCGCCTTGGAACCGGGACTCGAACAATTCCTAAAGGATCCTTCGTTGAGCGGCGATGCCACCGAGGAGGAAATCGCGTTTCTGAAGGCTCTGAAGCTGAAAGGTAAGCGGCCTTCCCCAATTTACTATTACCGGGAACTGCAAAACCTGAGGGACCCCCTCCATTTCCCGTCCGCAGGGCACCCCGGAGAATCGAATTGATCGAAACGGCGCTGGATCGCCAGGCAGCAAAGGAATGCCTCTATGAACACCGCTTCTAAAGTCCGCAAAATCGCTTTCGTCGGCGACCACTTACCACGCAAGTGCGGCATCGCCACGTTCACTTCCGACCTGCTGGCCGCCGTCCAAAGTGCGCACCCGCAGAGCCAATGCCTGGCCGTGTCGGTCAACGACATTCCAGGAGGCTACGAGTACCCGGAGGTGGTTCGTTTCGAGATTGAGGAGCAGGACCTGTCGTCCTATCTGCGCGCCGCGGACTTTCTGAACATCAGCAACGTGGACATCGTCTGCCTGCAACACGAGTTCGGTATTTACGGCGGGCCGGTTGGCGGTCATATCCTGGCGCTCCTGCGCGAGTTGAGAATGCCCGTTGTCACCACGTTGCATACTGTTCTGAGCGAGCCCAAAGCGGACCAGCGGCGGGTGATGGAGGGACTAATCGCACTCTCTACCCGGCTGGTCGTCATGGCCGAGCGCGGACGACAGATGTTGCAGCAGATATACCAGGCGCCGCCGTCTAAGATCGATGTCATACCGCATGGCATTTCCGACGTAGGCTTCGTCGATCCGACTTATTTCAAGGATCAGTTCGGCGTGGAAGGCAGGGTGGTACTGCTGACGTTCGGCCTGCTTTCGCCGAATAAGGGTATCGAAAACGTGCTCAACGCTCTGCCGCGCATTCTGGCGGAGTTCCCCGAGGTGGTGTATATCGTACTTGGTGCCACTCACCCGAACGAGCTGCGGGAGCACGGGGAAGCGTACAGGCTCAGCCTGGAGATACTCGCGAAGAAGAACAAGGTCGACAAGAACGTCATCTTCTACAACCAGTTTGTGGATCTGGAAAACCTCAAGGAGTTCATCGGCGCAGCGGACCTTTACATCACGCCGTACCTGAATGAAGCGCAGATCACGTCGGGAACGCTGGCGTTCGCGTTTGGCGCCGGTAAAGCAGTGGTATCGACACCGTATTGGCACGCCGCGGAATTGCTGGCGGGGGACCGCGGCGTGCTGGTGCCATTCGGCGACGCTCCGGCCATAGCGCGCGAAGTGTCCGGGTTGCTGCGTGACGACACGCGCCGCCACGCCATTCGCAAGAACGCCTATAAGATAGGCCGCGAGATGGTTTGGAGCAACGTGGCACAGATGTATATGCGTTCCTTCGAGTGTTCGCGTCTGGAAGTGGCTGCCCGGACACGAAAATCCCTCGCCGCCAAGACACTCGATCAAAAGCCGCGCGAGCTACCACCATTGAATCTGAGTCACCTCTCGCGGATGACCGATTCCACAGGAGTCTTCCAACACGCCGTCTTCAGCGTGCCGAATTTTTCCGAAGGCTATTGCACGGACGACAACGCGCGCGCCTTCATCCTGGCCGTGCTGCTGAGTGAACTGGGTGAGGATCAGGATTCGGTGCGGACGCTGGCGACCACCTCAGGGGCGTTTCTCCTCCATGCGTTCGATCTCAAGACGAAACGCTTCCACAACCATATGAGCTTTGAGCGGCAGTGGCTGGACAAGCAGGGGTCGGAGGATTGTCAGGGCAGGGCGCTCTGGGCGTTGGGCATAGGCGTGGGACGCTCGCCGTTTCGAAGTTTCCAGATGATGGCGGGACAACTTTTCGCGTTGGCGCTGCCTGCGCTCACGGAGTTCACATCGCCCCGATCCTGGGCGTTCGGTCTGATCGGCATTCATGAGTACCTGCGCCGGTTGAGCGGCGACAGCCTGGTCAATCAAACCCGAGAGGCACTGACCTGCCATCTCATGGATCTCTTTGCGGCGAGTGCGCATACCGATTGGCAATGGTTTGAAGAGGAACTGTCATACGACAACGCGAAACTTGCGCACGCCTTGATTGTGAGTGGACATGCAACCGGACAACAGGCGGTGCTGCAGTGCGGCCTCGATGCTCTGCGCTGGTTGACGGAGTTACAAATGTCCGAGAAGGGTCACTTTCGGCCCGTTGGCAGTAATGGGTTCTACCGCCGCGGCGGCACGCGCGCCAATTTCGACCAGCAGCCGATTGAGGCACAAGCCACGGTCTCGGCCTGTCTGGAAGCCTACCGCGCGACATCGGACGTCTGGTGGTATGAACAGGCGCAGCGCGCCTTCGACTGGTTCATCGGCTGGAACGATCTCGGACTCGAACTCTACTCTCCCGAGACCGGCGGCTGCCGGGACGGGTTGCACGTAGACCGGGTCAACGGTAACCAGGGGGCGGAATCGACCCTGGCCTTCTTACTTTCCTTGGCGGAGATGCAATTGGCACAGAACATCCTGACTAGTTTTAGAGAACCGATCGCAATCACGAAATAGCCCGCAACGACCATTTCCATGCCCCTCAAACGTACAACCACATTCGTCAATCCCAACCAGTCGCGCGTTCTGCTACGTCCCTTCAGTCCGGGGGGAGCCGAGCGTGTGGCCGGGATTATCGCCAGAATCATGGCGTTCCCCGAAGACCAGGCCCGCCGGCTGCTGGACGAGGTTTCCGCCGAGTTTTCCCAGCGCCACCGGCAAATCCGCAATTCTTTCCTGCAGCGCTTTGAACAGGTCCGTGAGTCTTTGCCGGCGGTTGAGGACGTATCCGAACAAAGACGAATGCTGATCGGCTCCTACTTCCTGGCCGAGTATTCTTTAGAGTCCGCGGCGTTGTTCAATCCTTCTATCGTGCCGCATACCGAACAGACCGGTCTCGCGGCTGGCGCTTTGCGGTTCATCCTCAGCTTGCGCGCCACCGGGGAAGGGCACATTTCTTCCATTACGTTTCGAACCGGTATCATCCATCCCGATCAGCGGATCGAAGTCTTTCCCCCCGCTGGTTTTCTCACTGAGCCGCGGCAGATTCCAAACCCCGTCTACGAAAAGCCGCTGTTCGAGCGAAAGCTCTCTGAGCTGGGATTGATGGGCGAGTTTACGCGCCGGATCATGCGCAGACTCGCGGAGTCTTTTGCGCTGGAAGATCTCCGCGCCGGGCTCCAAGCCGAGGGGTTTCGCCTGCCGGATGGAATGTCGCCTGAAGATCAGGACGCAGCGCAGGGGATTTGGATACTGGCACGGTCCAACTACGAGGTCCAGTTCCAGCCGGAGCAGGAATTGTCCGAGCGTATCTTATTCCCAGCCACACCCTCCCAACGCAACGGCATCGAAGACGCCCGCTTCGTTCGCTTTCAGGACGACGATGGCTCCCAAATCTACTACGCAACCTTTACCGCATTCGATGGCAGGGTGGTCGTGCCGGAGCTGGTGGAGACTTCCGACTTCCTCAACTTTCGATTCATTACGCTGAACGGCCCG
>CAZFOP010000390.1:0-3879 GCA_964520085.1 uncultured Solibacteraceae bacterium
GCTCCGCCGCCGCCTGCCCCATCAGCGGCCGCTTGGTGCGGTCGCGGTCGCCGCCACATCCAAACAGCGTAATCACGCGCTTCGGATTCAATCCGCGCGCCACCGCGATCGTGTTCTGCAGCGCATCCGGCGTGTGGGCATAGTCCACCACCACCACGAACGGCTGTCCCGCATCGACTCGCTCGAACCGCCCCGGCACGGCCTGCAAGCTGGCGATGCCGCGCGCGATTTCCTCCGGCGGCAAACCGTACGAGAGTCCCGCTCCGCACGCCGCCAGAATGTTATACACGTTGATCTTGCCAAGCAGCGGCGATTCCACCGCGAAACGCTGCTTCGCGTATTGCACTTCGAAGCGCAGCCCACGGCTTCCGGAGGCGATGTGCACGGCCCGCAGGTCGGGGTCCTGGCCCAGCCCGTACCAGAAAACCCGCGTCTCGGCCGGGATGTGCATGCTTCGCGCGAAGCTGTCGTCGCGGTTCAACACTGCGAACGCCGGCGGCTCGCCTCCCGCGCCATCGAACAGTTTTTGCTTGGCCGCGCCGTAAGCCTCCATCGTGACGTGAAAATCCAGGTGGTCGCGCGTCAGGTTGGTGAACACCGCCGTGTGGAATTGCAACCCGTACACCCTCCCCAATTCGAGCGCGTGCGAGGAAACTTCCATGGTCGCGTGCGTGCCGCCCTCAGCGCGCAATTCGGCCAGCAACCGGATCAGGTCCAGCGATTCCGGCGTCGTATTTACCGCCGGCAGCACGCGCCCGGCGAGGCGATACTCGATCGTGCCCACCAGGGCGGTTGTCAATCCCGCCGCGCGCAACACCGCATCGATCAAGAATCCGGTAGTGGTTTTCCCGTTGGTACCGGTGATGCCCGTCAGCGCCACCTGCTCGTCGGGCTTGCCGTAGAAAAGCCGGGCCGCGCGCGCCAGCGCGTGCCTTCCGTGATCCACCTCGATCCAGCGTTCTTCGAGACCGGCCGGCGCCGCCGATTCGCTCGCCACCGCTACCGCGCCCCGGGCGAGCGCAGCCCGGGCGAATTCGCGGCCATCGGCCCGGCTTCCCGGAAAAGCGAAGAAGAGATAGCCCGCCTGCACCCGGCGCGAATCGTATTCGAGCCCTGTAATATCGGCACTCGCCAGATCTGGCGGCGCCGGGCGGCGCAGCCGGATTCCCGAGAGTAGCTCGCCCAGCTTCATCGCGAAAACCGCACCCGAATCCGCTCTCCCCGCCGCAACACGCTTCCCGCCGGCGGACGTTGCAGCCGCGCCACACCGCTGCCGTCCGGAATCACGGCCAATCCTCTTTCGGCCGCTTCCGCCAGCACCGCGCGCATGGTCTTGCCTTGGAAGTCCGGAACTCTCGGCCCTGCCAAAACAGCCGCCGCTACCGGCGCATCCTCTTCGCTTTCTTCCAGGATATTCGGTTCCCGCGACCCCAGGTCCGCGATCGCAAGATCGTCCTTGTCCGCGTCGCTGTCGGCCACAACAACCGGCGGGGGCGCCTCCGGCAGGTCCTTGGGGACGTCGAGCACGCGCAACGCTTCGGTCGCCACCGCGTGGAACACCGGCGCCGCCGCTCTGCCGCCGAATCCCAGGTTGCCGTGCGTCCCGTTCAGCGTCACCACCACTACGATGGATGGATTGTTGAGCGGCGCGAACCCGATGAACGAGCCGTTGTAGTAATGCGTATAACGCTTGGCGGCCACATCGTAGATTTGCGCGCTCCCGGTTTTCCCCGCCACGGAGTATCCTTCGAGGCGCGCCTCCGGGTATCCGGTGCCGCCCGGCAACACCACGCCCTCCATCATTTGCCGCATGGTGATCGCCGTCTCGGGCCGGATCGCCCGCACTGGCGCCGGAGCCGCCACCGCCTGGCCGCCTTTCTTCAGCACCAGCCGCGGCCGCACCAGCATGCCGCCGTTGGCCACAATCGAGGCCGCCTGCGCCAGTTGCAGCGCGGTCACCGAAACTTCCTGCCCGATCGAAATTGAAGGCAGCGAGATCTTGCTCCACCGCTCCAGGCTGCGCAGCCGGCCGCGCGATTCCGCCGGCAGCGGCACGCCGGTCCTTTCGCCAAACCCGAAACGGCGCACGTACTCGTGCATCCGCGCCTCGCCCACCGTCATGCCGATCCGGATGGCACCCACATTGCTCGAATGCGCCATCACCTCCGCCATCGAGATGACTCCGTATCCACCGTGCGCTTCGTGAATCGTCCGCCCGAACAGCGTGATCGATCCGTGCCCGCAATCGATCTTGCTCTCCGGCCGTAACTGGGTCGTCTCCAGCGCCGCCGCCAGCGTGACCACCTTGAACACCGATCCAGGCTCGAAGGGAACCGAGCTGGCGTGGTTGAGGCGCGCTTCCGGATTGTCCGCCGCCACCGGCGCCAAGTTGGGATCGTAGGCCGGGTAACTCGCCAGCGCCAGAATCTCGCCATTCTGCGGGTTCATAACGACCACGCTCCCGCTGTGCGCGCCCTTCTCCTGTGCCGCACCGGCGAGTTCGCGCTCCGCCACGAATTGTACCCGCTCGTCGATGGTCAGCGTCAGCACCGCACCCGGCTTCGGCTCCGATTCCACCAGCGCATCGATGCCGCGCCCCTTGACGTCGGTCAACACACGCTCTTCGCCCGGCGCTCCTTCCAGATCCGCCTCCAGCTCTTTCTCGATTCCCGAGTTGCCCTTTTCCGCGAAATCCACGCCGCCCAGGATGTGCGCCGCCAACTGGCCGTTCGGGTAATGCCGTTCGCTGCCGCTTTCGATCTCGATCCAATCGAACCCCATGCCGCGCAGGCGCTGCGCTTCCTCCCAGGCCGCCTTCTTCTTCACCATGAAGTAGCCGCGCCCGTCCTCGCGCGCCGCTTCGAGGCGCGCGTACAGCTCCGCCCGGTCCATCGTCAGCACCATGGAGAGAATATCGGCCGCCACGCCCAGATCGGGCACTTTTTGAGGATTGACGAATATCGATTGGGTGGGCACGCTCATCGCCAGCGGCGCGCCCGTGCGGTCAAGAATTGCGCCGCGCGGAGCCAGGATCGTGATCACCTGTTCCTGCCGCGCCCGCGCCAGCCCCGCATAGAGCCCGTGATGCACCACCTGTAGGGAAACCAGTTTGCAAAGAATCAGCCCGCCCCAGATCAGGATCAGTCCCGCGAGCCATTTGAGACGCCGTTCCAGCATGCTGCGCTGCGCGATCCACTCACGCGCCCTCGTTCCCGCTACTTCGCCAGCGCGAAAGCGCCGTCCGGTTTATTGCCGTCCAGGTGCACCACTTGGCCCGCCCGCGGCGCCACCAGGTTTTGCTGCTCGGCCACCTGTTGCAAACGATCCGGGCTCAGCAACTCGGCTTCCTGCAAGTCCAGCGTGCGGCGCTCGTCGAGCAACCGCCGCTCCTCGCCCTTCAGCGCTTCCAGCTTGTATCCTTCCAGACGTCCGGCCAAGCTCGGAATCAGCGTACCGGTGAGGAGCACCAGCAGCACCGCGGCACCGGCTACCGCGCTCCAGCACGCCCCGCGCGCCCTCGGGTCCGCGGCCCGCACTAGGCGTGAGTTGTCGATCGTCTTTGAGAAGAACAGCACGTGATCGAACGGCAACGCCCGCAGGCGGCTGGAGTTCTTTTCCGCACGCGCAGCGGCCTGCGCCGCGCCGGCCACACCCACGCTCGCCGTCCTACCGAAGAATGTTGACATCGTCGCCATGGTGCCCTACTTCCCTCTTTCGATAATCTCGATGGCGCGCAGCTTGGCGCTACGCGAAGCCGCGTTCTCCGCCGTCTCCCGGTCGCCCGGCACCAGCGGATGCTTGGTTAAAAGCCTGGCACGCCCTTGCTGCGCCAGTTCCCGGAATCGCACTTTCACCTTGCGGTCGTCGATGCTCATGAAG
>CAZFOP010000391.1:0-3864 GCA_964520085.1 uncultured Solibacteraceae bacterium
CGCTGCGCGGCGGAAATCGCTTCGAATAGCGTGTATCTGCTACCGCGATCGACTCCATCGGTCAGCAGCACCAGCGCTTTGCGGCCCTTCTGCTTCACCATCAGCTCGTCGGCCGCCAGCTTCATGGCGTCATACAAATGCGTGCCTCCGCGCTGCCCGCTGCCCGAACCGCTGCCGTCGTCGGGAGGATATCCGCCGCCGCGCTGGCGCTGCAATTGCGGTTCCGTCACCTGCAGCAGGTCCAGCGCCTTCTCCAGTTTGGCCCGCGATGGCGTCAGGTCCTGCAGCAACTCCACTTCTTTGTCGAAGTGGATCAAGAACGCCAGGTCGCGATCCTCGCGCACCACCTGGTTGAAAAAACCCTGGCTTGCGGTGCGCTCATCGTTAATAACATTGCGCTGGCTGCCGCTGGTGTCCACCAGCAGCCCCAATGTCAGCGCCAAATCCGTCTCGCGCGCGAAGTAGCGAATCACCTGCGGGTGGCCCTCTTCGTCCAGCGCGAAATCCTCTTTGGTCAGATCCTTGACGATTTGCCCCTTCTTATCGCGCACAGTGGCGAAAATGTTCACCACTTTCACTTCCGCCGAATACGCTGGAGGCGGTGCCCCGGGCGTTGACACGGCGGGCGTTACGCCCTGAGCCGACGGCGGTTGCTGGCCCGATGCCGGCGCGGCTGGCGATGCGCCTTGAGCCGTTGGCGGTTGCTGCCCTTGTAGCCAATGGGCGGCCGGTAGCAGGGTGAAAGCGGAAAGCAGACTCCGCCTGGACAGGTTCATATCGCCTCTCTCTTCGTTCAATACAGATGCGTCCGGCCGCTCGCCGGTTACCACCGGGAGGCTCGGAAGGATTTTGGAACTAATCCGAAAACCACCCGCGCTTGGCCCGGCCCGCGCGGCCCGGACAAAGATGCATCCAATGTAACCCAGCGCCCCTCCAAAACGTTTATCCTTAGTTCAGACAGTGCTTCAGGTTTCGAATTGGGTTACCACATTTTTCCGCGCCGTAGTGTGCCTTCTGGCCGTCTCCGGCTTCGCGCACGCCGCCGATCCCCCGCTGGCGCCGGTGGGTGTTTGCGAGGTGTTGCGCGATCTGACTTCCTGGGAGAACAAGACTGCGGCCATTGTCGGGCGCTACAGCTTCCGCCCCAACGGCCGCTGGATGAGCGAACAGGTCTGCGAATCCGGCGCCGCCGAGCCGCCACAGCTCTGGATTGTCGAAGACGGCGTGGACGGTCCCCGGCCGCCCGACCGTATCGAGTTCGACACCGCGGCGGTGCGCCTCAAACTCGCCGGGATCGAACGCCGCACCGAGCTCGCCAAGTTTCACTTCGGCTCTCCCGGCTATGACCGCTGGGCCGTCATCTACGGCCGCGTCCAGGCGCGCAAGGGCGACGACGCCAGGAAAGCCCCCGCCAACCTGGTGATCCGCGGCACGGCTGTCATTCTGATCCTAAACGCGGAATAATCCCAGCCGCCTCGGCCCACCAGCTCGGTGCTATAACTGAAACACGGCAGTACTATTCACTTCGTTACGTCCGCTCCCCAACGTTCGTAGCTCCGCGCGGCACCGATTCGGAGTTGCGACCGCTAGGGGGCGTCTGCCTATGACGTCCTCCATAATTCCCATGAAACCCTTCGCCATTTCTGCCTGCCTTCTGGCATGTCTCCTCTCCGCCTATGCCCAGCAGAGCGACTATCCGGTCAAGCCGGTGCCGTTCACCGACGTCCACTTGAACGATGCCTTCTGGGCGCCGCGCATCGAGATCAATCGCACGGTAACCATTCCGCATGCGTTTCAAAAAGAAGAAGCGACCGGCACGGTCGGCAACTTCGTCCGGGCCGCGCAATCGTTGCGCCACGAGCCGTTCGAGAACCACCACTATCCGCGCTACCCGTTTGACGACTCCGACCTTTATAAGGTGCTCGAAGGCGCTGCCTACACGCTCAGTGTTCATCCCGATCCGAAGCTCGAAGCCTACTGTGACGGTCTCATCCAGAAGATCGCCGCCGCCCAGGAGCCCGACGGTTACCTCTACACCGCCCGCACCATCGATCCGCTGCATCCGCATCCGTGGTCGGGCAGCGAACGCTGGATGCTCGAGGGCGTCGGCAGCCACGAGCTCTACGATCTGGGTCATCTCTACGAAGCCGCCGCGGCCTACTACCAGGCCACTGGCAACCGCGCCCTGCTCGATATCGCTCTACGCAGCGCTAACATGCTCGTGCAAACCTTCGGCCCCGGCAAGCGCGAGATATGGCCCGGCCACCAGGTGGTTGAGATGGGACTCGTCAAGCTCTACCGCATCACCGGCGACCGCCGCTATCTCGATCTCGCCAAATTCATGCTCGATTCTCGCGGGCCGCAAAGCAGCGAAAAGGGCGCCGGCAACGCCTACGTCGAAGCCAACAAGCGCGTGGTCGATCAAACCGATGCGCCCGCCGGAGGGCACGCCGTGCGCGCCATGTATATGTACTCCGGCATGGCGGACGTGGCCGCGCTGACGGGCGACAGCGCATACACCAACGCGCTCGACCGCATCTGGGATGATGTCGCCAGCCGCAAACTGCACCTCACCGGCGGTGTGGGTGCGCGCGCCGAGGGCGAATCGTTCGGCGAAGATTATGAGCTGCCGAACCTCACCGCGTATAACGAAACCTGCGCCGCCGTCGGTAACGACTTCTGGAATCACCGCCTTTTCCTGCTTCACGCCGATGCCAAGTATATCGACGTAATGGAGCGGACACTTTATAACGGGTTGATTTCCGGCGTCGCGCTCGATGGCGTGACTTTCTTTTACGAGAATCCGCTCGAAGCCACCGGCTTGGCGACGAAAGACCAGCGCAGCCCATGGTTCGACTGCGCGTGCTGTCCCGGCAACATCACGCGCTTTATGGCTTCCGTGCCCGGCTATGTGTACGCCCAGCGCGATGACACGCTGTGGGTGAATCTGTTCGCCGCCAGCACCGCTGCCATCAAGATGGATAACGGCCGCACCGTGCGTGTGACGCAGCAGACACGCTACCCGTGGGACGGCGCGGTGAAGATTACCTTCGCGCCGGATCAGCCCGCGCCGATGACCGTACGCGTGCGCATCCCCGGCTGGGCGCGCGGCGAACCCATCCCGAGCGACCTCTACCGCTTCGCCAGCGCGCCGTCCGAACCGCCTACGCTCAAAGTGAACGGCGCGGCCGTCGCCATCCACATCGACAAAGGCTATGTCGCGATCACACGCAAATGGACCTCCGGCGATTCGATCGAGCTGAACCTTCCCATGCCGGTGCGGCGCGTGGTAGCCAATAGCCAGGTCGCCGCCGACCGCGGACGCGTGGCGCTCCAGCGCGGTCCCATCGTGTTCGCCGCGGAATGGGCCGACAACCCCGGCGGGCGCGTGCGCAACCTCGTGCTCTCCGATACAGCGCCGCTGCGTGCCGAATTCCGCCCGGCTCTGCTCAAGGGCGTCGAAGTGGTCCAGGCCGGCGCTGTGGCGCTCTCGCGCGACGAGAAAGGCAATCTCATTCGCACGCCCGAGGAAATCACGTTCATCCCGTACAACGCCTGGGCCAATCGTGGCCCCGGCCAGATGATGGTGTGGATTCCCAACTCCGAATTGGCCGCGCGCCCCGCGCCGCCGCCCGGCGTCACCACCGACGCCACGATTACCGCCAGCGGAACCAACAACCCGAACCCCGTCAAAGCCGACGACGAGCCGTCCTCATCCTCCGACCCCGCGCTCCACTTCGACTGGAGCACCGACGACCTCGCCGCCCGCACCGGCTGGATCGGATATGCGTTCGCCAAACCGATCAACATCTCCGAGGCCGCTGTCTATTGGTTCGATGACACCGGCCACGGCTCCGTGCGCGT
>CAZFOP010000392.1:0-3852 GCA_964520085.1 uncultured Solibacteraceae bacterium
AAGTGGTGGTGGAACTGGTCGCCGAAGGCCGCGTCGAATACCGCATGGACTGGGTGGGCGAAGCGCGCCATAACGAGATCGTCGACGCCGCCCAGCGCCTGGGCGCCAACCGCCTCAAGACTCTCAAGGACGCGCTACCGCCCGACGTGACTTATGAAGAACTGCGATTGGTCATGGCGTGGATGAAGCGGGAATCCGCCGAGTCACGGTGAGCGGCCTCGCCGGCTCACGTACCTCGCCATCCGGGCCGACCCCGAGATTCTAGTGCATGATCTGGAGAAACGTTCCCGTGGTCGCGTCCACGAAGACCGAGAAGCCCGACGTGCCCACCGATTCGCCCCAGAGCACGCGCCACGCTGGATTGGCGAACCTGCTGGTTTTCTCCAGCAGGAAGAAGATCGGCTGGCCCGGGTTCTTCTTCTCGTAGTCTTCCTCTTTGGCTTTGGCCGTGGCCAGCGCGGCATCGCTGTCGATTCTGGCGTTCGCAATTGCGAACGGCGCCGTGGTGCCGCGCGGGCCGGAGTAACTCTCTTCGGCGCCTGGGAATACTCCCTTGTGAATGGTCGGCTCCTGGTCGATTGCGTACCAGGTGAACGTACGGGACGAGGCCCGCTGCTCGGAGGTGAACACGGCTTCCCAACCGCCGGACTTGCCCGGCTGGTCGGGCACGCCGTCCACGCGCACGCTGGAGAGTTTCAAGACCCCCGCATCGGGTGCCCAAGTGCGCGCCACCTGGTACATCTTGAACAGAGCGCTTTGCCCGGTGATTGGTACGGGTTTGGCCTCTTCTGTCTTGGCCGCGGCCGGCGGCGCTGGTGTTTCCGAGCAGCCGACCAGAAGGAGGCCGGCGGCGAGTATGACAAGGAAAGGTTTCATGGGAAACATCTATTTTAACAATCCTGACGGCTAGCTGCTCTTGCCTTCCTTTACCGCTGGTTTGCAGCGTGTGGGGAGCCAGAGCGGAGTGATCTCTGGCGGCCGCAGCAAATGGGAGGTTGCCCTGCTACTTCTTTCCCGGCCGGAGATCGACCGATCCGCCCTGGCCGCCGCTAGTGTTCGAGGACGTGCCTGTCTGTCCGTTGGTGTTCGTCTGTCCGTTCGATCCGGTCTGTCCGTTGGTTCCCGTCTGCGCCGATTGATTGATCCCTCCAGGCTGATTGGGTTGCGTACTGACGCCCGGCGTGGAACTGGACGGCGTACCCATTTGGTTGCCGACCAACATGCTGCGCGGGTCCTGGCGGGGGCGGTCCTTGGTGGGGTCGTAAACGAACTCCCACTCTTTATAGTTGGTGCGATCGTTATAGACCATCAAACCCTCGGAATCCATCTTGCTCGCCACGCCCGCCATACCGCTGGCCATGGCCGCGCCCTGCGTTTGGCCAAGCCCCGCCAAGCCGCCCGGCCGCGGTCCCGTCAGCATTTGATTGATCAGCCCGGCCGCCGCGCTGTTTTGTCCAAGACCGTTCATTCCATTCGGAGGATTGGCCGTGTTCGCCGGATTCTGGCTGCCAGGAAGCCCCGGCGTGCTCGATTGTGAGCCAGCCTGCGAGCCGCCGCCGAACGCCGAGCCATAGCTACCGACCGACGACCCCCCGTCACCCGAATTGCTTCCCGGTATTCCCGGCGGCTGCCCTGGAAACTGCCCAGGTACCCCTGGAGGTCCGGATGCGGTGCCGAAGGGCGACACCGGCCCGCCCGTCGTGCCGGAAGTTCCCGCCGGCTGCTGCGACGTTCCGCCGGACCCGTCGCCCGGCTGCGGCCCGTTCCCCTGGTCGGTAGATGGACCCGTCTGATCGCCCGGGCCGGCTCCTCCGCTCGTGCCGCCCTCGCTCGGCCGCCGCCGGTTCATCGCGTTCGGCTGCGCCTGGCCCGCGTCGGCCGTCTGTCCCAGCCCCGCCTGCGCGCTGATGTTCTGCCCCAGCGTCGACTCTTCCTGCTTGTCGCCGTCCTTCGGCTTGTTAAGCAGCGAATCGGTCAGCACGCCACCCTGCATGTGGATGATGCGCCACTCGTCCTTACCCGTCATCGGGTCCTTGTAGCGATGGCGCAGAAAGCGCAGGTTGTTGTAGCCTCGGTCGAGCTCGTCGATATCGGCCGGGAACCGCGTCCCCTTGTTTGCCCGCAGGAAAAGTTGAATGGCGCGCTTGAACTGTTCGCCGCGCTCGACCAGCAATTGCTCCTTGGCGCGCTGCGCCTGGATCGCCACCCGCGGCAGCTCCGCGAACAGCGCAATGCCAATCACCGCCGCCATCAGAAACACCAGCAGCAGGGCGAAGCCGCGCTCGCCGCCTCGAGTCGCCGCATTTGTCCGCGCGCTTCTCTTCATACCTGCGCTTCCTCGGCCAGCGGCACCGTCTGCTGCCGCTTCGATTGGGTGTCCTCAACCACGGCTGAAGTCAGGCCGATACTCACCAGCCGGTAGCCGCCAGCCACCACGTCGCCCACGGCCCGAATGAGAATCTCTTCGCCGCTCATGAAGAACGCGGTGCGCTTTCCGTTTGGACGCACGGTAGTGAGCCCATAATACTTAAACGTGATTGGCGACAGCGGCGGCGGACCCTGCGCCGTCACGACCGGCTGCTCATGGAATACGTCCGGAGGTCCAGGCACCGGCTTCGCCACCACAATTTTCGGTTCCGGCCCGATCGGTCTCAGCGGTGGCGGGGGGCCCACCTGGAAGAGGTTGCGCCCGCCGCCAGCCGGTGCCACGGTCTGCAGTTTGGCCAGCAGATCGAGCCGTATCCTGGGGTCCACCGTATTGGGATCGACCTGCTCCTCGGGATTCTTGGAATGCAGCACCGGGTGAAACTCCTCGCTACGATTGCGCTCGGCCGGCCGAGCCGCACGCGCCGCCGCACGCGGTCCCGGTACTGCCTCACCCGCCGGCGCGGCAACCGCGGGATGCGCCACCACATTCGCCGGAGACTCTTCGGGAGCGCTGGCCACCGCCGTGCGCCCGCCCGCCGGCGCGACGCCCTGCGGCGTCAGCACGTTGGCGTAAAAGAAATACGCCGCCACCAACGCCAGACCTCCCAGCACGGCTACCTTTCGCTTATCTTCCAGGCCAGCCTTCACTGCGCATCCTCCACCGCGCCCCGCACAAAGGTGTGGATCTTGAACTGCACATCCATCGCCGCCGCTTTGCCCTGTGGCGCGGCCGCCTGTATGCTTTCGATCATCAGGAAGCGGGGCGATTTGTCGATCAGGTCCACCAGCTTGGTCAGACTCTGGTAGGTGCCTGCAAACGCCGCCTGGATGTTCACCATTTGCAGCGTGTCGCTGCCTTCGATGGCCTCATATTCGTACGCAATCTGGCCCGGCTTCACGCCGGCCTCCTGCGACATGCGGAACAGTTCCTCGTTCAAGGCGGAGGACGCCGTACGGCGATCCACCACGTACTGCGCCAGGAACCGGTCGCCGTCGCGCCGCGCCGCTTCCACCTTGTCCACCAGTTTCCGAGTGATGGCCACCCGCGCCTGCGCCGCCGCCAGTTGGTCTCCCAAGTCGCCGGCCCGCCGCCGCAGATCGTCCGCCGAACCGCCGAACGGGTGGAACGCCAACACGGCCGCTGCCAGGTTCGCCGCCACCAACAAGCCGATCAGCGCGCGCATCGCCACGCGCGGCTGCTTGATTTTGGCCCACTCAAAGTTTCTGGTCATAGGGCACCGTGATGCGGCTGCGGTATTGCGGCTCGGCCTGCGTGGGCGGCAGCGTGCTGTGCTGGTACACGTAGCCGAAAATCGGCGACGCCTCCAGCGCCTTCAGCAAATCGTCGATCCCTTCCGGCTGGTTCGACGCCGCCGTCATGTCCAAGGTCACCTGGTTGCGCGAATCGATGGTCGGGTGCAGCGC
>CAZFOP010000393.1:0-3841 GCA_964520085.1 uncultured Solibacteraceae bacterium
TGAAGCTGCTGCTGACGGGAGTGAGCCACAAGACCGCGCCGGTGGAAGTGCGCGAGCGCCTGGCGTTCCGCGAGGAATCGCTCGCCGCCGCGCTGGGCGCGCTCAAGGCGTGCGCGGGCGTCGGCGAAGCAGTCATTCTTTCCACCTGCAACCGAGTCGAGATCGTCCTCACCACCGAGGACAGCGCCGATCCGCAGAGCATCGTCGACGCTTTTCTCTCCGAGCAGAAAGCCGTCAACCCGCAAACCTTGGAGCCGCACCTCTACCGGCGCCAGGGGCGCGACGCCATCCATCACCTGTTTCGCGTGGCGGCCAGCCTGGATTCCATGGTGGTGGGCGAGCCGCAGATCCTGGGGCAGCTCAAGACCGCGTACAATGCGGCCAAAATCAGCGGCGCGCTGTGCGGCTGGCTCGATGGGCTCTACGAACGCGCCTTCAGCGTGGCCAAGCGTGTGCGCTCGGAAACCGGCATCGGCCAGATGGCGGTCTCGGTGAGCTACGCGGCGGTCGAGCTGGCGCGCAAGATTTTCGGTTCGCTCGAAAACCGCACCGTGATGTTGGTGGGCGCGGGCAAGATGTCGGAGCTGGCCGCGCGCCATCTGCGCCGCTCCGGCGCGTCGCACGTCTTTGTCACCAACCGCACTCCGGAGCGCGCCGCCGAAATGGCCACGCTGTTTCAAGGAACGCCGGTCGAGTACACACGCTTCGTGGCGATGCTCCCGGAAGTCGATATTGTGGTCGCCTCCTCCGGCGCGCCGCACTACATCCTGCACAAGGACGAGATGCAGCGCGTGATTGCGGCACGGCGCAACCGGCCCATGTTCCTGATCGATATCGCGGTGCCGCGCAACATCGATCCGGCGGTGAACGAGATCGACAACATCTTTCTCTACGACATCGACGACCTGGAGGAAGTGGTTAACTCGAACTTGCGCGAGCGGATGAAGGAAGCCGAGCGCGCCGAGGCGCTGGTCACCGAGGAAGTGGACCGCATGATGGCGCGGCTGAAAGTGGCCGAGGTCACGCCCACTATCGTCGGATTGCAGGAGCAGCTTGAGCAGATCCGCTCGAGCGAACTGGACAAGGTGCGCCGCCGCTACGGCCCCTTCAGCCCGCAGCAGGAGGAAGCGCTGGAGGCGCTCACGCGCGGTATCATCAACAAGGTCGCCCACGGGCCGATCACCGCGCTGCGCTCGCATTCGGCGCAGCCCGATGGCGCGCACGTGGTGGCCGCCATTCGCAAGGCGTTTCACTTACAGGATTAGAGGATGCTGGTCATTGCGTCGCGCGGCTCGCAGCTCGCATTGTGGCAGGCCCATTGGGTGGAAACGAAACTCGCCGCGTTGGGTCACGACTGCCGCATCCAGATCGTCAAAACCACCGGCGACCGCATCACCGACGTTCCGCTCGCGCAGGTGGGCGGCAAGGGACTCTTCACCAAGGAAATCGAAGAGGCGCTGCTGGACGGGCGCGCCGACCTGGCGGTACACAGTCTGAAAGACCTGCCCACCGAGCTGCCCGAAGGCCTGGCGCTGGCGGCGGTGCCGGAGCGCGAAGATGCGCGCGACGCGGTGGTGGGCAAGCGGCTGGCGGATCTTGCGGCGGGCGCACGCGTGGGGACCAGCTCGCTGCGGCGCGCCGCGCAGTTGCGCAAGCTGCGGCCGGATGTCGAGATCGAATCGATACGCGGCAACTTGGATACGCGCCTGCGCAAGCTCGCCGAAGGCCGGTTCGACGCCATTCTGCTGGCCGCCGCGGGATTGAAGCGGCTGGGATGGGAAGACCGCATCGCCGAGATTCTGCCCGCTTCCGCGATGTGCTCCGCGGCTGGGCAGGGCGCGCTGGCAATTGAAGCGCGCCCGGGCGGCGCAGGCTGGGAAGCGTGCCGGCCGCTCGATCACGCCCCCACGCGCGCAGCGGTGACTGCGGAGCGCGGGCTGCTGGCGGCGCTCGGCGGCGGCTGTCAGGTGCCGATCGGCGCGCACGCCGAGGTGAAAGATGGCCGCGTCCACTTGATCGCCATCGTCGCCTCGCCCGATGGAAGCGAGCTGATCCGCGGCGAAGCGCACGGAGCAGTGACGGAAGCCGAAGCCGTTGGCCGCCGCTTGGGCGTCGATCTGCTCGCCCGTGGCGCCAAGGAGATTCTGGATGCGGTGCATGGGTGAATGCGGCGCACGCAGTCTTGCGTGCAGCGTCGGCACTTTTGCCGACGCCCGCTGCTTGGTTGGTGGGGCATGCTTTAGCTTGCCCTGCGAGAGGGCTCTCGATGCGTTACGCAGGACTGCGCGTGTCACGGAGCTGCCATGGTGATTTCGTGACACCCGCCAAGGTCTACCTCATCGGCGCTGGCCCCGGCGATCCGGAGTTGATCACGGTCAAGGGGCGCCGCATCCTCGAACGAGCCGACGCCATCCTTTATGACCACCTGGCGCCCGATGCGCTGCTGGCTCTCGCGCCCGCACACGCCGAGCGGCTCTACGTGGGCAAGAAGAAATCGGCGCACGCGTTTTCGCAGGAAGAGATCTGCGGCATGTTGATCGACCGCGCCCGCCGTGGCCTCACCGTGGTGCGGCTGAAGGGCGGCGATCCGTTTCTCTTCGGCCGCGGCGGCGAAGAGGCCGAAGCGCTCGCCGAAGCGGGCGTTTCATTCGAGGTCATCCCCGGTGTCACCACGCCGCTCGGTATCGCCGCCTATTCCGGCGTTCCGCTCACACATCGCGAACACACCTCCGCGGTGACGTTCGTCACTGGCCACGCCGTCGAACAGATCGATTGGAGCAAGCTGGGGCAGGCCGAAACGTTGGTGATCTTCATGGGGCTCACTACGTTCGCGGATATCGCCCGCGCGCTGATTGCGAGCGGACGCACGCCGGATACGCCGGCCATCGCGGTGCGCTGGGCCACGCGGCCGGATCAGGAGACCGTTGCCGGCACGCTGGCCACGCTTCCCGGGTTGATCGCCGCGCGCGGCATGAAACCGCCCGCCACTATCGTGGTCGGCGAAGTGGTGAGGCTGCGCGACAAACTGAACTGGTATGAGAGCCTGCCACTGTTCGGCAAGCGCATCGTGGTGACGCGCGCGCGCGAACAGGCCGACGCCCTGTCGGCGCGCTTGGAAGCGCTGGGCGCTCATGCGATTGAGCTGCCCACCATCGAAATCCGCCCCGCCGCCGATCCCGCTCCGCTTGATCGCGCCATCGCGAATCTCGCTACATACGACTGGCTGATCTTCACCAGCGCTACCGGCGTGCGCCGCTTCGTCGAGCGGCTGGATAGCTCCGCCGCCGATTGGCGATCGCTGCGCGCGCACATCTGCGCCATCGGCCCGGCCACGCGCGCCGCCATCGAAGCGCTGCATCTGAAAGTGGACCTGATGGGCGCCGAGTATGTCGCCGAGGGCATGGTCGCCGCTTTCTCGAACCATGACCTGGCCGGCAAAAAGATTCTGCTCCCTCGCGCCGCCGTGGCGCGCGACCTGGTTCCGGTCGAGCTGACGCGGCGCGGCGCGCAGGTCGACGTGGTCGAGGCCTACCGAACCGTGATGCCCGATGACGCCCACGCACGCGCCGCCGAGGTGTTCGCCCACAAGCCCGACTGGATCACCTTCACCAGTTCGTCAACTGTTCAGAACTTCGTGGCCGCCGCGGGCGCCGGAGCGCTGGAAGGCGTCAAGGTAGCATCAATCGGCCCGGTCACCAGCCAGGCCGCCCGCGACTTAAGCATCGAAGTTACTGTGGAAGCCGCGAGCTTTACCATCGACGGGCTGGTGGAAGCAATTCTGGGACTGTAGGGGCCGGGCATGCCCCAATGCTGTCCAAATTAGCCGGAAGGGGCCTTGATC
>CAZFOP010000394.1:0-3818 GCA_964520085.1 uncultured Solibacteraceae bacterium
CGTGTGGCTGAACTAGAGCGCTCGCTGGGAGAATCGCCAGCACAGCGAGGGCGATGAGGTGCACCGCCTGTCACTTCGAGTAAAGATGATCGAGCGGCGCCTGCCCGGCCCGTCGCAGCCCACCAAAAAGATCGTGCCAGAGTGGCTCATTGAGGAGTTTCAAAAGCAGGGAATCGGAGCCGCTGCTGACGGCAGGCCGGAGCTGAAACCCGTGCCGACTGCCGGCGAGAGGCTCCGCGTGGCGGCGTTGGAAGCGGCGGCGGCGAGCGGACAGCAGACATGAAGACCATCAATAGACGGATCGCCCGGCTTGAGGATCAGTTCGGTTCGGCGGACAAGCCTCGGCCTCGTCTGCGACTACTGGTAATGGAATTGGGCTCCAAGATGTGCTTAGCAGACGCGGCCTGCACGAGAACGCTTGGCCCGGACGGCACCCTGATGGAATCGGTGTGTTTTCAGAATCACCGCGAGGGGTCCGACGAACTCATCGAAGAGGAAATCGACAGGTGGGCGGACACCTTCCCCGTGCAGATGCATTAGCAGTTGCCGGGCGGCTCGCCGGCCTCGACGCGCGGCTGGCTGAGTTGGCAAGGATCATCGGAGCGGGAGCGGTGGGATGAGTCGGAAACCCGGCAGATCGAACCTTCTACGACGGCTGGAAGAACTCGAAGCTCGCAGCGCGCCGGCGGCTGAGCCGACGATTGTCGAGATCGTATACGTCTCTGCCGATGGAACCGAAGAAGTGGAATCCAGGGTCGAGGTGCCCACATGCACTGGTCCCGCTTGGCTGCGGAGGCTCCGCGCATAGAAGTGTCGGACGGACGGCCAGCGCGCGGAGTTGGCTACCGATATTGGTACTTAACGCTCACGTGGATCGAGCTACTTTGGCAAGCAGGTGCAGTGGTGAGTCCGGTTCATAGACGCAGCCGTTAAAGCGAACATTGTCTGCCGCGCGACGTCCACTTGTGCTCCGCTA
Organism: uncultured Solibacteraceae bacterium; assembly: GCA_964520085.1. Lineage (GTDB taxonomy): Bacteria > Acidobacteriota > Terriglobia > Bryobacterales > Bryobacteraceae > Bog-375. The sequence goes on from CAZFOP010000394.1 coordinate 977, forward strand.
ACGCCACATATCATTCCCTCACCGTAAGGGCCGCCAATCCACCAGCGCGTTATACGTCAACAGGGCCGCCTTCACTTCTGGATGGCGTCAACCACTGATCGATCGGTAACGATAGTCGCCGCTTCGGACCGCGGCAGGCGATGCAACGACGCCAGCGAGCCAGAGCCCACACATCGCGGCACGCCAAGAAACTTTTATGAAACCAGACGCATCTCTTGTCCACAAGCCGCCACTGTCGAGCGTTTCCTGATTGAGAGCAATAATGAACATGGCTACTTTCTGTACGAGCTTCCCGGAAGGAAGGACTCCATGAACGATCGGCAGCAGGAGTACCAGCGGCTGATTGCACCCATAGAGGACCGGATGATGCGCGCGGTATGGCGCATTGTTCGAGATCCCGACGATACCGAAGACGCTTTCCAGGAGGCCCTGTTAACGGTCTGGAAGCGCTGGGATCGCATCTGTACCCACCCGAATCCACACGCACTGATCCTGCAGATCTGCGTTCACGCGGCGCACGATGCGCTTCGCCGAAAAGTACGGCGCGGCAGATGGGTGGAAGCTGTCGCCATTCCGGAGGAGATCCCGGATGCCGCGGCTTCCGCGATTCAGAGCATCTCCGCAGCCGAGCAAGATGCTGTCGTATTTCGGGCCATCGGCAGTTTGTCGAAAAACCAGGCGCGCGCCATTCTCATGCACGCCGTGGAGGAAGTCCCCTACAACTCCATCGCTGCAGCAATGGACTGCCGCGAATCGACCGTCCGCAAACATGTGGCTCGCGCTCGTACGAAGTTGCGGGTTCTGCTCTCCCAAGTGATTCCGGCAGTGCACAAGGAGGAACGTAGTCATGCGTGACGAGATCGACGAGTTGATTCGAAGCAGAACCAACGGGCAGCTCCCGGCCGATGTGGAAGACCGCCTGCGCCGGAGGTTGGTGGAGTTCCGGACGAAAGTGGAACAGCGGCCGCCGAGCCGTTTGCGGGCGTTTGCATATTCTCTGATAGTTCCGCCGGCTTGGCGAGTGATGGCGATGACCGCCGTTCTGCTGACGGCCCTGGCGGTGGGCTTGGTGCTGATGCCGCGCGATTCCCGCGCAAGCCAAGTGTTCGCCGCGGCGGCGGCCCAGCTCAGGAATTCTCACTCGCTGGAATACACGATTGTCCTGAATGAACAACCTTATGTGGCAGTCGACTTCAGCTACCTGGCTCCCGGATACCGGAGAATCCACTGCTCGTGGGGAATCGAAATCAGAACGGACGGGACTACCGGCAAGCAGATCGTTTTAATGCAGGCCGCCCATACCTACCTGAACGAGAGTGGCAAGACCGTGGAGAGCCAGTCCAATATAGACGACTTCTCCGCGCAGCTCAGGTCATTGCCCAACCAGGCCGAGAGTGTCCTTGGCGAGCATTGGAACGGCCTGCAGAAGCTTGTGGGTTATCGTCTGAGCAAAGCGCCACCGAACGGCTCAATACCCGGCCTTAAGGTGCTGGACATCTGGATCGACCCGGCTACACGCGAAGTCCATCACGTGGACATTACCATTCAGGAACCGGGTAAGCCCGAACACCGGATGCACATCCGAAACATCCTGGTCGGTCAGGCGGTGGATCGCTCACTGTTCGATCTGACTCCGCCTGCCGGCTACAGCGCTATCGTGGTCCCGAATGCGAATCCATCGCCGACGTCGCCGCAGAACAATATGGCCTTACAAGCGGAGATCCGACTAACCGGCGAACTGGTCGCGGTGGTGGTTCCTATGAAAGGGCCCTACGCGCAAACCTCGGCCACGTTGAGCACGGTGCAGGCCTACTTGAAGCAACAGGGAACGACGCCTGTTGGTCCTCCGCTGGGGCGCTACTGGTCTGAAGACCGCTGGGAGACAGGGTATCCAGTGCAACCGGGAACCCAGGTCGAAGCCCCATTCCAGGTGGTGTCTTTGCCTGCGGGGCTGACGGCATCCGTGGTGGTGAACGGACCATGGGGAAGGGACACGGAGGCGCGCTGGGGATCGTTCCTGAAATCGGTTGTGGAGCAGGGTTATATGCCCGCCGGGCCGACGATGGAGATCTGGTCCGGGGACGCCGGCCAGGGGGCTCAATCTACTGAAATGCGTATCCCGGTGACGAAGGCCAACTAACTAATCGAGCCGTCGATTGCGGGCTTCGTCCAACAACCGCGGAGCCCGCCGGAACTGGTCACTGGCGGCGTTCGGCGTTTCGCCCCGCAGCCATTCGTACACGTCGATCCCCTCTCAGACCGAGTCAAAGCACTGCAGAAATCTCGGGCCGCTCCCTCCCGCTGTCATTTTCCACAAACCTTCCTGCCGCGCAGGCGGATTTTGGCGATTCCGCTTTCGTCCGCACGGACACGCCGGGCAGTCTGCCTTGCCTACCGCAGGCTACCGATATGAGGTGATATCGCTGCCGCGACGAATAGGAGTACCGTCGCATTTGCTGACCTCCGCGTGCTCGGGTGGACGATCCAGAGGCCGTCACGGACTTCCGCGAGGTCGGGCAGAATCACGCAATGACCAGGACTTTCAGAGGTCTCGAAGCCAGCGCGCAGGGCAAGCTGTCTTTAGCGTTCGTGCCTGTGACGGGCCATGTTGCCCTGCCGGCGCCTCGAAGTGCTTGATGAATCACAGTGAGATATAATTCCAGCAATCTTATGTTGCCGCACTATTTTCCCTTTGTACTTTTCGGCGCCGCCGCGCTGTACGGCGGCTCCGTTCCCACGCTCGCAGTTGACGCGACCGCGTCACAACACCCTATCAGCCCGCTCATATACGGAATCAACGAATTTACCGGAAATGGGGTCTGTTGTTCGCCCTTCAAAGAAT
>CAZFOP010000395.1:0-3802 GCA_964520085.1 uncultured Solibacteraceae bacterium
CCCTGAAGTCGGCAATCAGGTCGAGCAACTGTCGTTGCCGTTTGGTCAGCGCCATGGGCGGATCAGATCTCCATTATGGGCGAAGAAAAAGGGAAAAGCAAACAAAAAGAAGTGCGTGTCCACTCGACAACAACATTGGATTGGGGAGATAGTGGGTTGTAATGGGCATTTACGATCCACTTAAAGAGTTCCTGAAAACGCAAACGGTGAAGTCAATCACGTTTACGTTCGGCGAGATTGAGGCAATCCTGGGCCGGCCACTGCCTCGTGGCGCCTATGAAACGGATGTTTGGTGGACAGCGCAAACTGCCTGGCTGGTGAACGGATGGCACGTGATCACCGTGGATAGAGGGAACGAGAGCGTACGCTTTATTCGTTAGCTCCGCTTTTCGGCTGAAGCCGGAGGTTAGATGAGCCTGCAGGGCCGCTTGGCGCCTGTGGCTGGAAGGCCTCGGGGGCTGGAACGGTCGGTTCGAAGCCGTCGACCGGCACGCCTGAAACCGCCGTTGGCGGCAAGTGCGACGCACGCCATATAGCACGCTCCATTTCCGAGTTCTCGTCCGACACATAAGCAGTCAAGAAGAGACTGGCGTCGGGCATCAAGCGGTTCTTGTGCCGGATTGAGAGGGTTGGGTAAAGGTTTCCACCCGTCCTGCCGATAGTGGTAATTGAGATTGGACTATGCTCTCCATCCGAAACAACATCGCCGAGTTGGAGCGGATCGCGGCGGAGCGCGACAGCGTTATCGACTGCTATCGCGACACGATCCGAAACGTGGCGAACTACGCAGTGGAGGTGGACGAACAAACCACGTCTCAGCACCGCCGCCATGTAACGGCCGTGGCGGAAAGCCTATCCTTCGAGACCCTGCGCGAAGCCAGCTCCACGTTGCGGGCACTGTTGCGCGACTACCGGGCCAAAGCGGCCGGGTATCTCAACGACATTCGCGAGCAACTGGCGTCCACCGCCCGCGCACTTGAGGCGGTAATGGAATCGTTGGCGCAGACCGATGGCGATTCCGATACTCGCATGCGCGCCGCTCTCAACGGCCTGCGTGAAGTTGCGCAGCATCCTGCGGCGGCTCCGATTCGCGACCTGCTGTTGGCGGCGGCGAATGCAGTCGGGCAAAGCGTGGAGGAGATGCGGAAGCAGCACCAGGCCCACGTGGCGCAATTCACGACGGAAATTCGCATGTTGCACCAGCGGATCGGCCAGTTGGAATCGGCTGCCACCATTGACAGCGTCACTCAACTTCTGACCCGCGCGGAGATCGAGAGGCATATCCAGTCCCTGGGGCCACGTGAAGTCAGTTTGCTGTTGATGAGTACCTCCGGTCTCCGGCTGGCCGAGGCGCGCTTTAACGGCGGTGTGGCGGCGGAACTGGCGGGCGCGTTTACAAGGCGCCTGCGCAATGTTCTCCCTCCTCACACCGCGATCGGGAGGTGGAGTACCGAGGAATTCGTGGCCGTCCTCAACGCGGCCCCGGCGGAGGCCATACAACTGGCCAAGATTGTCAGTGAGCAACTGTCTGGCACATACGCCTGTTTGCTGGAGGGAAAAGTAGTCCGGCCCAATCTGCAGGTTCGAGTGACGGTGGTCGAGCCCGCCGAGGGGGGGCCGGACCGACTACTGGCGCGCGTTCGCGAGTCTATGACTCGGGCGTTAGCGGTGTCGGCCTGATACGGTTGGTTAACGGACGAACATTCCTGGCAGAGCGGGTTGTTCTGAATCCCGATGCTGGAACCGGCGCAGGTGCTGCTGGCGCCGACCAGGTCGCATGCGAACAAGTTGCCCAGCGCGCACGAGGGATCGGTGAAGATGTTCCGGGCGACAAGGAACTCGGATCAGGTCTCTGGCTGGATGCACCAGCCGAGGCATCTGCCGATTGGATTGTGGCGACTCGCCTGGAGCATCGCGTGGTTGCGAGCCGTGAACCCGCTGAAGACAAATCCGCCGAATGAAGCCGACCTTTGACAGGCCATTCTCGGATGTTGGCGGGCCTGATCTATGGCAGCGCTTTAGCCATGGCTGGTGCTCGCCATGGCCTCACACGCGGAACGACCTCCGATGCTGCGGACTGTGCCGAGCCGACCGTTCCACATATCGCCACGACAGCATCACGGCGGCGGCAACCGCTGGCGCGTCTTCCCCAAGAACGGTAAGTGAAGCCTATCAGTCCGGAGGCAGGGCCGGCTCGGTCGACGAAACAAACGGCCATCGCGCCCTGTGGCGTATGCTGGGCTTCGCCGATGCTTCGGCGGAAAGCGCACTGATGCCTTCGGCATTTACCGCGGCCACTTTATAAAAATACGTTGTGCCGTTAGCTAAGCCAGTGTTGACATAGTTAGTCGTCCTCACGCCAGCGGCGATTGGCGTCGCGCCCTCGCCGCCTGGCATCGTCCCGCGGTACAGGTTGTAGGAAGTTGCGCCGCTGCTCGCCGACCAGTGCAACATTACCTCGGCGTTCCCCGCCGTCGCAGTTAGTTCCACTGGCACCGGCGGTACATTTCCCAGAGGTGTCGCCGAAGCTTCCGTGGAGAGCCCGCTGGTTCCCCCGGAGTTCACCGCTGCGACCTTGTAGTAATAGGTCGTTCCGTTGGACACCGTGGCGTCGGTATAAGACGTGGTGGTGATGCCGGTGGCAAGCGCCGTCGTGCTCTCGCCGCCCACGGTTGTGCCGCGATAGACGTTGTACGAAGTGGCGCCGGTCGAAGCCGTCCAACTCAGCTTCACAGAGGCATTGCCCGCCGTCGCTGTCAGACCCGTAGGTGCAGTTGGTGCGGAAGGCTCCGGTGTCGCCGAGACTTCCGTGGACAGTGGGCTCGTCCCCCCGGAGTTCACTGCGGCGAGTTTGTAGTAATAGGCTGTGCCGTTGGACACCGAGGTGTCGGTATAAGAGGTAATCGTGATGCCAGTGGCAAGGGCGGCCGTTGCCTCGCCGCCCGCGGTTGTGCCGCGATAGACGTTGTACGAAGTGGCGCCGGTCGAAGCCGTCCAGCTAAGTTTCACGGAGGCGTTAGCGGCTGTCGCTGTCAGACCCGTGGGTGCAGTTGGTGCGGCAGGTTCCGGTGTCGCCGAGACTTCGGCGGACAGTGGGCTCGTCCCCCCGGAGTTCACCGCGGCGACCTTGTAGTAATAGGTCGTTCCGTTGCCCACCGTGGCGTCGGTATAAGACGTGGTGGTGATGCCGGTGGCAAGGGCGGCCGTCGCTTCGCCGCCTGCGGTTGTGCCGCGATAGACGTTGTACGAAGTGGCGCCGGTCGAAGCCGTCCAACTCAGCTTCACAGAGGCGTTGCCCGCCGTCGCTGTCAGACCCGTGGGTGCAGTTGGTGCGGCAGGTTCCGGTGTCGCCGAGACTTCCGTGGAAAGTGGGCTCGTCCCCCCGGAGTTCACCGCGGCGACCTTGTAGTAATAGGCTGTGCCGTTGGACACCGTGGCGTCGGTATAAGATGTGGTGGTAATGCCGGTGGCAAGCGCCGTCGTGCTCTCGCCGCCCGCGGTTGTGCCGCGATAGACGCTGTACGAAGTGGCGCCGGTCGAACCCGTCCAGCTAAGTTTCACGGACGCGTTGGCGGCTGTCGCTGTCAGACCCGTAGGCGCAGCCGGCGCAGAAGGTTCCGGTGTCGCCGAGACTTCCGTGGACAGTGGGCTCGTCCCCCCGGAGTTCACCGCTGCGACCTTGTAGTAATAGGTCGTTCCGTTGGACACCGTGGCGTCGGTATAAGACGTGGTGGTGATGCCGGTGGCAAGGGCGGCCGTTGCCTCGCCGCCCGCGGTTGTGCCGCGATAGACGTTGTACGAA
>CAZFOP010000396.1:0-3791 GCA_964520085.1 uncultured Solibacteraceae bacterium
CCAATAAAGGCCAGGCACGAAAGCCCGACGACTGGGGCGCGCTGCGGGCGTGGGGATGGGGTGCTTCTCGCGCTCTCGACTATCTGGAAACCGATCGGGCGGTGGACGCGCATCGCGCCGGCATCGAAGGTGTGTCTCGCTATGGGAAGGCCGCGCTGGTGACGATGGCGTTCGACTCGCGCTTCGCGGTGGTGCTGGTGGGCTCCTCCGGGGAGGGCGGCGTGAAACCGCACAGACGCAACTTCGGTGAGGAGGTGGAGAATCTCACCGGGTCCGGCGGATATCACTGGATGGCCGGTAACTTCCTGAAGTATGGCGCGGCCGAGGCCTCGTTCGGGAGCAGAAATGCCGGCGACCTGCCGGTCGACTCGAACGAATTGATCGCGCTTTGCGCACCGCGGCTGACTTTCATCAGCTACGGAATCCCCGAGAAGGGGGACGCCAAGTGGCTGGACCAGCAAGGCAGCTTCATGGCTACCGTGGCTGCGGGTCCGGTCTTCCGGCTATTGGGTGCGAAGGAATTGGGAGTGACGGAAGACTATCGCGAGGCGAAGATGCCACCGGTCAACAAGGGGCTTCTCGATGGCCAACTCGCGTGGCGCCAGCATGACGGCGGCCACACCGATGCCCCGAACTGGAAGTACTTCATTCCCTGGGCGGACAAATTCCTCAACTACCACGCGGCGCCCTGGGAGTTTCCGGCCGACCAGCCGGTCTTCCGCACCGACCCGAACTCCCTGGTCGCTCATTCCCAGCTACTCGCTAAGGCAAAGCAGGGCGGGATCGATGTCTACTTCGAAGGCGACTCGATCGCACGGCGGTGGGGCGCAACCGACTACCCCGACCTGCTCGCCAATTGGAAACAAAATTTCTTCGGCTGGAACGCGGCTGATTTCGGATGGGGCGCCGATCAGACGCAGAACATCCTCTGGCGTCTGGAGAACGGCGAGTTGGACGCAGTCAACCCGAAAGTCGTGTTTCTGCTCGCCGGCACGAACAACGTCGGCGATCCGTTGTTCCAGGGGGATGCCAACGCAAAGGCGGACGATGTCACGCGAGGTCTTCAGGAGATTGTGCGCGTGATCCAAACCAAGGCGCCCGCGGCGAAGATCGTTGTCATGGGGCTCTTCCCTAGAAACGACAACATGGCGTTGATGCCCGTCATCGACAGGATCAACGGCAATCTATCCAGGTTCGCCGGCGGCGAGAAGGTTCGGTATCTGAACATCAATGACAAACTGGCCGGCCGCGATGGAACGCTGCTCGACGGGATGATGAACGCGAAAGACAGGCTCCATCCGACCGTGAAGGCGTATCAAGTCTGGGCGGATGCACTGAAACCGGTCCTCACGGAGTTGCTGGGGCCTCCCGCTGCCGTGGATCACGCTCCACCCCCGACGGGCGATCCTGGAGCGGGACGCTGAAGGAGGTGAATTTTGACGACGATCGACGAATGGCGGGTGCTGAAAATGATGCGCAGCTACATTTCTGTTTTGTTCTTTCTGATCCTCACTTCCGCCAGCAGCATTCAGGCTTCTGATCTGCCGCGCGTCGGCGCGGAGAACGGCGCCGGACAACTCGTGGTTCACGGCAAGCCCTTTCTCATCCGTGGAGGCGAGCTCGGCAACTCCTCGGCCGGGACGTCGGCGCGGGCTGACGCCATACTGCCCTCGCTGGCCCGGATGCACCTTAATACGGTGCTGATGCCGGTTGCGTGGGAACAAGTCGAGAGCAAGGAGGGAGTTTTCGATTTCAGCATCCTGGACCACTGGATCGACGTCGCTCGCCAGCAGAATCTGCATCTCGTGCTGTTGTGGTTCGGAAGTTGGAAGAACGCGTTGTCCGAATACGCCCCGGACTGGGTCAAGGCCGACACCAGGCGCTTTCCACGGGCGCAGTCGACGCATGGCACGCCGCTCGAGATCCTCTCGACTTTTGGAACGGAGACACTCCGCCTCGACAGTCGCGCCTTTACAGCCGTACTGGCACATCTGCGTGAGAAGGATCAGGAGCAGCAGACGGTGCTGATGGTGCAGATTGAGAACGAAGCGGGATATCTTGGCCCCGAAAGAGACCGTTCCCCCGAAGCCAACCGCCAATTCGATGCGCCCGTCCCTCAGGAACTCGTCCGCAAATTGCTTGCCCGGCGGGCGGAGCTTTCGCCGGAACTGGCAGCTCACTTCGACCCGCAGGGCAATACCTGGCGTGAGGTATTCGGAGAGGCCGCCAACGAGGTCTTCATGACATGGCGATACGCGACGTGGATCGGCTCCGTCGCTCAGGCCGGAAAGAGGGAATACCCGTTGCCAATGTATGTGAACGCGCAACTCCCATCTCTCATGGAACGGCCCGGAGAGTATCCGAGCGGAGGGCCGCATCCGTACTATCTTGAGGTGTATCGCGCCATGGCGCCCTCTATTGATTTCTACTCTCCCGATATCTATTGGCCCGAATTCGAATATTGGACAAAAAGATACGAGATCGCGGGGAACCCGATCTTTATTCCGGAAGCGAAAATCGACAGCGCCCCCTACAACGCGCTGTATGCGTATGGGGCAGCCAAGGCGTTCGGGTTTTGTCCATTCGGCATTGAGAGTCTGCACGCGCCGGCAAATCCAACTGAGCCCGAACCGGCCATCATGCAAGTGTACGCGGCCATCTCCAACCTGGAGGATATGCTCGTCTCAGCACAACGCGCCGGACGCACACGAGGCGTTGTGCTCCATGCGAACAGCCCGCGCGGGACGCAGTCGGTCGCGCTCGGCGGATATCTGTTCGAGGCATCGTTGTCACGGGCCTGGAAGACAGGCACACTCATGGCGGACGATGGTGGCATGCTGCTGATCGAGTCCCAGCCCGATGAGTTCTTTGCCGTCGGTAGCGGCCTTACCGTGAAGATGAACAGGGACCCCGACACCGATATCCGACTCGCCGGTATCGCGAGCATTGAAGAAGTTTCCATGTCCGGCTCGGAATGGGTTGTTTCCGCCAGACTGAATGGCGACCAGAGCAATCAGGGAAGGCAACTGACCATGGACCCGCGGGAGATTCGAACCTATCGGGTGCGATTGTACACTGCGTCTCAGTAACTGCGAGTTACGGCGCTTGCCGTTGCGCCCCGTGCTGAATTCGATTCACGCCGATCGTTCAACTGGTCCTCGCCGGTCGCTAGGGATGCGGACTCACGTGAGAGCGCCCCGGCCACGGAATGCGCTCATTTCTTTCTCGCGGTTGGTCGGCCACTCGAAGAAAGGTGTGGGCCGTTAGCCGGTTAGGGAACGACCAGTCGGCCAGCGTGGCGGACGCGTGCTCACAACGCGGGTGGTTCGCGGTTTCAAAACGGTTTTAGGAGTGCGTTTGTTCTTGGTCGTTCCCGCGGCTTGCCCGACTCGGAATGTGCACTGCGGTTCCGCCACGCGCTGACGCGTTTCTCGTTCCAGATCCAGACTTGCTTCCCAGAATAGTTTTCCCCTCTGCCTATCGGTGAAAACTCTCCGGAGGCCCCATGTAGCTAGGTTTGACACCGCCAAGGTCGACCACGAGTTTCTCGAGTACGATGCCAGGGTCCACCATCCAGAACTTCAAGGTGTGAACACCGGGAAGGACCAAGGTGTGTGCGGAGCGCACCTTACGCACACTGTCCTTTACTGAGGTCTCCCAATCGCTCAGTCTGTTGTTCGCGAGGGCGTCGATTACCTGCGGCGGCTCGTCATCGAACGAAATTGCGTAGCGTAGTCTGCGCCGCGCCCCTCTGGTGAGACACGAAAACTAGGGACAGGTTGCCGTTCGCT
>CAZFOP010000397.1:0-3787 GCA_964520085.1 uncultured Solibacteraceae bacterium
CGAGCGAAGCGGTGCCGTCTTCGGGATGGGTGAAGTTCAGCGTGCGGTTGTCCGAGGTGCGGCCGATCCACTGCGCCAGCGCCTTGTGGTGGCCCTCCACGAGCACCTCCATCACGCTGCCAATGAGCTCGGCATTGCGGCGGAGCTGGATGGCGCGCTGCTTCTCCTGCACGATGGTGAGCCGCCGCTGCTTCTCTTCGTCGGAAATGTGGTCCTCCAAGCAGAGGGCGGCCGTGTTCGGACGCGGCGAATACTTAAAGCTGAACACCGATTCGTATTCGACTTCGTCAAGCAGCGACAGTGTGGCCTCGAAATCCTTTTCGGTCTCGCCGGGGAAGCCGACGATGATGTCGGTGGTGATGGAATAGTGGCGCCGCGCGTTCTTCAGCCAGTCGATACGCCGCATGTACTCGTCGCGCGTATAGAGCCGATCCATTCTGGCCAGCACGCTTGTCGATCCCGACTGCACCGGCAGATGGACGTGGTCGCAAATCGCGGCGTTCGCATCCATGGCCTCCACGATATCCTTGCCAAAATCGCGCGGATGCGACGTGGTGTAGCGCACGCGGCGGATTCCCGATATCTCCGCAACGCGTGCGAGCAGAGTGGCAAAGTCCCATTCCGCCAGCGTTGGATCGCGATAGCTGTTGACGTTTTGCCCTAGGAGCTGGATCTCGCTGTACCCTTCCCCGGCCAGGCGGCGGGCTTCCTCCATCACGCTCTGGCTGGCACGGCTGCGCTCCGGTCCGCGGGTGAACGGCAACACGCAGTAGGCGCAACTCTTGTCGCAGCCTTCGATGATGGTGATGTACGCGCGGTGCGGGTTGTCGCGGCGGGTGAAGGGCGTGTCGAAGGCCGCGTCCGTATCCAGGCTTAATCCGGTGACGTGCCGGCCGCCAGCTTCAATCTGCACCAGCAACTCGCCGAGCTTGTTGTAGCTGGCCGAGCCGCACACCAGCCCTACGTGCGGCGCGCGTTCGAAAATGCGTTCGCCCTCCTGCTGTGCCACGCAGCCGAGCACGCCAATGATCTTGTCCTTGCCGCTGCGCTTGAACTGCTGCAGGCGGTGGTACACCTTCTGCTCGGCTTTGTCGCGGATGCTGCAGGTGTTGTAAAGGACCAGGCCGGCTTCTTCCGGCGTGGGAACCCGCGCGTAGCCCTTGGCGATCAACGTGCCGACCACCTTTTCGGAGTCGTGCGCGTTCATCTGGCAGCCGAAAGTTTCCAGGTAGAAGGTCTTGACGGGCACTCTGCTACTATTCTAGACGAGCCGGCGGCGCGGGATCGGGCTCAGATTCTTCGAGGCGGCGCACGCGCTTTGTGACCGGCTCCAGCTCCGCGATTTCGACTCCCTCAGCCGCGGATTTCAGCTCGGCGAATCGTCGCGCGCTCACCAGCACGCGGCTCTCGAGCGAGCCCACGGCGGCGTTGTATTCCTCGACCGCGCGTTCGAGGCCCTTGCCCATGCGCGCCACGTGCTCGCCCATATCGGAAAGCCGCTTGTGCAGTTCCTTGCCCAGCGCGGCGATTTCCGCGGCGTTCTCCGCCAGTTTCTCCTGCCGCCAGCCATAGGCGACAGCGCGTAGGAGGGCGATCAGCGTGGTGGGCGTGGCGAGGATGATGTTCTGCCCCGCGCCGAATTCGATCAGGGAGGGGTCGGCCTCCAGCGCGGCACTGAAAAAGCACTCGCCGGGCAGGAAGAGCACGGCGAATTCCGGCGCCTGGTCGAACTGCTCCCAATAGGATTTGCGGCTGAGCGCGTTGAGATGCTGGCGCACCTGCCGCGCGTGATCGGCCAGACACTCTTTGCGCGTGGCTTCGTTCGTGGCTTCGATGGCGCGCAGGTAGCCATCGAGCGGGGTCTTGGCATCCACCACCACGGTCTTCCCGGCCGGCAGATGAATCAGCAGATCGGGCCGCTGCCGGCCCTCTTCGGTGGTGACGCTGGCCTGAGTTTGAAAATCGCAGCGATCCACCATGCCAGCCATCTCGACCACGCGGCGCAACTGCATCTCGCCCCAGTTGCCGCGTGCGACCGGCGAACGCAGCGCTGTCACCAGCTTTCCGGTTTCCGCACGAAGCTCCCGCTCGCCTTCGGCCAGACCGCGCACCTGCTCCTGCAATCCGGCATAGGCGGAGGCGCGCGCCGTTTCGAGCGCCTGCATTCGCGCATCCACCTTATCGAGCGACTCGCGCACCGGCGAAACCAGCTCGGCAAACGCCTGCTGCCGCTTTTCCAGCTCGCCGCGCGCGGCGGTCTGCGCCTCCGCCAGATTGGAGCGAGCCAGATCGAGAAACGCCTGATTGTTCCGTGCCAGCGCCTCGGCCGAGAGCGCCTGGAAGACATTCGCCGTATCCTGACGGCGCGCCCGCAGCACGATCCACGCCAGCAGAAACCCGGCAATGAAACACGCCACCGAGAGGATGTTTTGCATGATACCCATTATCGCGCCGCGGAGCGTAGTTCATTCCGCTCCTGGTTCCCGTTCGGAGCCCAGCGTTCCTTCCCCACGCTCTCGCCGCCGCGTCGCGGGAACTTTCTGCCCGCCAGCCGTGTCCAATAGACCGAGGAACCACATATGAGCATGTCGATTGGCAGTGCGAATCGCGTGAAAGCGGACATCAACATGACGCCGATGATCGACGTCATGCTTGTCCTGATGATTATCTTCATGGTGATCACGCCGCTGACGCCGCTCGGGCTGGACGCGCTTGTGCCGCAGAACTCAGCCCAGCCCGGCCCTCCGCCGGAGGCAAGGCAGGGCCTTGTGATCACCGCCCTTCCCGACGGATCGTACCTCCTCAACCGCGAACCTCTTCCGCAGGCCGCCCTGGAGAGCCGTCTGCGCAGCCTGTTCCGCAATGGCGCCGCCAACGTCGTGTTTGTGCGCGGCGAGGGCGATATCGAGTTCCGCCGCGTCGCCGAAACCGTCGATCTGGCACGCGGCATCGGTGTTTCGCGCATCGGCCTGATGCTTAACTGAAGCGGTACCAATCGTAAGCAACTCAGCCCACGAAAGGAAGCGAAAGAGAATGTGTGGCTTGCGTCGGCGGCACGGCGAAACTCACAAGCCCGAACAACTTGAGCTAGGTCCTGCGCTATCATCGAACGCATGATGCGAAAGGAATTTGCGGCGGCTCTCCTGTTGCTCGCAGCCACCGCAGTGGCACAGCCGCCCAGCGAACAACCTCGCGGCAACGTTGCCATCCCAGATCTGGCTAGGCGCATCGCCAGTTTTCCGGGTGAGGTTTCGCTCTACGCCAAAAACCTGGACAGCGGAGAGACGATCGGCATCCGCGAGAACGAGCCGGTGCGCACCGCCAGCACCATCAAGGTAGCCATCATGGCGGCGCTGTTCGACGCGGCCGCGCGCGGTGACATCACGTGGAGCGAGCGGCTGACCGTCACCGATGCCGAGAAGGTGGCAGGGGCGGGCGTGATCGAAAGCGAGCTTTCGAGCGGCCTGCAACTGCCGCTGGCAGATACCATGCACCTGATGATGGCGCTGAGCGACAACACGGCCACCAATATGCTCCTCGAACGCTTTCCCGCCGACCGCGTAAACGCCTATCTGGATCGCATCGGCCTTGGCTCCACGCGCTCGCTGCGCAAGATACTGACCAAGAACGGACCGGCAGGCTTCTCGGCGGCGGGCAAGCTCGCGAAGAACCAGAAGTACGGCATGGGCGTTTCCACTTCGCGCGACATGGTGACGCTGATGGAGCGGATGGAGCACGGCGAGTTGATCAGCCCGGAAGCGTCGCGCGAAATGATCGCGGTGATGAA
>CAZFOP010000398.1:0-3770 GCA_964520085.1 uncultured Solibacteraceae bacterium
GCCCGGCGCTCTGCGTCGCTCAAGACGGCGCGATGACCTGGGCTTCGGCAACCCAATTCCTCGCTAATATGAGCAGCGCCGCATATCTCGGCCAGACAAACTGGCAAGCGCCTACGATTGACTCCAGTTGCCCGGGCTATAACTGCGGCGGCACGAAAAACCCGATGGGAAACCTGTTCTACGATCAACTTGGCTTCAGCTCCGGCATGTCCGCGGTTTCCGTTCCCGACGTCGCCGCCGACCCGTTCCACAACCTGCAACCCTATCTTTATTGGAGCTGTGTGGCGGCCGCGGTTCAGGACGCCTGCGAAACTGCCGGTCCCGCGGATAATTTCGAGGAGAGCTACTCTTTCGGCAGCGGCTTTCAAGGCACCGATCTTCTGGCGAACGATTTGTATGTCACTGCCTATTATGTCGGGCCGGCCCCCACGGCTTCCGATCCGGTTATCTCCGGGGCCGAGAACGCGGCGGGCGGCAGCGCCACCATCGCTCCCAACACGTGGGTGGAAATCGATGGGACCAACCTGGCTCCGGCGGGTGATACGCGCGTCTGGCAAGCGTCCGATTTTGTTAATGGCGAGATGCCGACCGAACTCGACGGAGTCAGCGTGACGGTCAACGGGACGCCCGCTTACATCTTCTACATCAGCCCCACCCAGGTGAATATTCTCACGTCGCCCGGCACCGTGCCGTCATCGGTCGCGATAGAGCTGACCAACAACGGCGCTGTGAGCGCGCCCTTCATCGTCCCAACACAATCTGTGTCGCCGTCCTTCTTCTGCTTCAATGGCGGCCCGTACGTTGCCGCCGAGCACGCCAACTATAGTCTCCTCGGGCCCGCCACGTTGTACCCCGGCCTGACCACGCCCGCCAAGCCCGAAGAGACCGTGCTGCTCTTCGCCAACGGCTTCGGCGTGACCAGCGTGCCGGTAGTCAGTGGATCGGAGACGCAGTCGGGAACCTTATCGCCGTTGCCGGTGATCACCATCGGCGGCATCGAAGCTACCGTCGCCTTCGCCGGCCTCATCGCACCCGGCGAGTATCAGTTCAATGTAACCGTGCCGGCGTCGCTCGCCAATGGCGATCAGCCGATCACAGCGACCTACGGCGGCGCCAGCACGCAGGCGGGCACGCTGATCACCGTGCACCAGTAGGAAAGGACTGCCGATGAGACGCCGCTTTCACACGATCCTGGCTCTATCGTTTCTTTGCGCGACGGCATCCGCGCCGCGGGCGGCCGCGCAGTCCGCCAGCCCCACGCTCACCTGGGTCCCCGGATCCTCCGTCAAACTCTACCAGGTCAACGGCGACTGCGATTGGACCGAGTGGGATGCGACCATCAACAACAAAACCCCGACCTGCGTTCCCACCACCAGCCGTACGCTGACCAATACCGACATCCTGGGTGACGATGTCCCCGTGGTCTTCGAGAACCCGGCGGGGAACGGCAGTGAAATGATCGTCACCTTCGGCGACACCATTGGCGCGCTAAACCACGCTGCTTGGTCGGACGTAACGAATTCGTTCGATTGGGGCGCCCACGATCCCATCGCCCGCAGCACCACCGCGAACGCGTCGGATGGATTGCTCCTCAGTTTCTTCCTGAACGGCAGTCACGGACTCGAAGTTCAACCGCCGCCGCAACCCAACGGAACGCCCGTCAACATGGGAGTCGACGATACTCCCAGTACGGGCGTCAGCATTGACGGAACGATCTATCTGGGCATTAAGACCGGCAACGTGAGCTCCGGCGACGGCAACAACGACCAGAGCATGGATTACTCCGTCCTGACGACTTTCAACGAGGCCACGCAGGCCTTCACGTCCGGCCGGACCATTTCTGCATTGCCGAATGGACACTTCGTCCGAACCCATTTTTACCTGGCGCAACCCGGCCAGCTCGGCACTCCTCCGCCGGTCTCGCCCGAACCAATCGTACTGATTTTTGGCATAGGACTACCGCATGCCAGCAACATTTATCTGTCGATTATCCCCTCCAGCGAATTCTGGACCGGCACCGATCAGAACGGCAACAGCGCGACCCGTTATTTCGCTGGCACAAACAATGGCCAGCCCATCTGGTCGTCGAGCGAATCGGCCGCCGTCCCCATCGTAACCGACCTCGATCCCTCGAACCCCACGATCACCGATCTCACCGCCCTTTATTCACAGCAGCTTGGCCTTTGGCTGATGACGTTCAACGGGGGGCAAACAGCGTTTACTTCACCTACGCGCAGAAGCCCTGGGGTCCGTGGAGCCCTATCCAGCCTATCTTCAACCCATGCCGCGATAACGGGTTCGGAAAGTTCATGTTCTATTACTACGCCACTGCGGCCGAGAACACTTGCCCTAGCGCCATGCCCACCGGCGTCACCTCCGCTCCCAACTCCGCCGGCCCATCCGGTCCCACCATCGGCTCAAACGATCCCACCACCACCAAGGGCTTCCCTTACGCCTCCTGTCTGATCGAGCGCTTTACCATCATTTCCGGCAATACGCTGAAGCTTTTCTACATGATGTCAACCTGGAACCCGTACGCGACGGTCATGATGGAATCGGATTTCAACATCGCTGACGGCCCGGCGATCGCCGGGGTCGTCAACGCGGAAAGCGGCAGCATCACCATCGCGCCCAATACCTGGGTCGAAATCGGAGGCTCGAATCTCGCGCCGGCGGGCGATTCGCGCACTTGGCAGACTGCCGATTTTGTTGACGGCGATATGCCGACTGAACTCGACGGGGTCAGCGTGACTGTGAACGGCACGCCCGCTTACATCTTCTACATCAGCCCCACGCAGGTGAATATTCTCACTCCGCCCGGCGCAATGCCCGCATCGGTAGCGATCCAACTGACGAACAACAGCGTCGCCAGCGCACCGCTCAACGCCCCAACACTGTCGATCTCGCCATCGTTCTTCGTCTTCAACGGAGGGCCATACATTGCCGCATTGCACGCGAACTATAGTCTTCTCGGCCCGGCTAGTTTGTACCCCGGATTAACGACGCCCGCCAAGCCCGGAGAAATCGTGCTGCTCTATGCCAACGGCTTCGGCACGACCAGCGCGCCCGTGGTCAGCGGATCGTCCGTCCAGTCTGGAACCCTATCGCCGCTGCCCGAGATCACCATCGGCGGCGTGCAGGCTACCGTCGCCTTCGCCGGCCTGGTCGAACCCGGCGAGTATCAGTTCAACGTGACGATTCCCGCCAGCGCGCCAAACGGCGATAACACGCTCACGGCAAAATACGGCGGCGCCAGCACACAGGCGGGCACGCTCATCACCGTCCAGCAGTAAAGCCGGGGGTGCTATCGCCTGCCGCTCAGCCCGCCACCCGCTCCAGGCACTCGGCGCCGCAGATGGCTTCCAGGGCGGCGCGGAATTCTTTGTCGGGGCGCACTTTCGCCGGCACGTCCAGCAGGACCGAGAAATCGCGCGGAGCTTCCAGGCGCAGACGCACCTGGGTCTCGCCGGGCTTGCGTTTGAAAAGCTCGTCAAGCGCGGCGGCTCGATCCCTGCCGCCGTTGCGGCCCAGCCAGACGCGGATGGAAATCACCGACGGCATATCCACGCGTGCCACATCGAGGGGAATGATATCCTGCACCGACACCTTGGGCGGCGCGTTCTCTTCGGGCAGGATCAGGCCGCGCACCAGCACGGCCTGGTCTTCCACCACCTGCGCGGCGAGGCGTTCGTAGCTGGAGGCGAACACCATGCCATCCACCGACCCCTGCTGGTCCTCGATGGTCAGCGCCACCCACGGCTTGCCTTCCT
>CAZFOP010000399.1:0-3761 GCA_964520085.1 uncultured Solibacteraceae bacterium
CTCGTCCGCTCGAATCTGCGCCATATTCTTTTCCGTTACGATGAACTTTCCGCGTTGAGCCGTCGCTTCAGCACCTGCAACTGGCCGCGCACCGAGCCGTCATACACCGTGGAGCCGATGCGCGCGACCACGCCGCCGATCAGCGACGGGTCCACCGCGAACTGCGCGCGCAGCCGCTTATCGCTGGCCTTCTCGAGTGCCGCCGTGAGCGCCGCGCGCTGATCCTCGGATAATTCGCTCGCCGACGCAACCTGCGCGCGGGCGAACCCCAGACGCTCATCGAGGATCTGCTCGAAGGCGTTGACCACGTCGCTAAACGCCGCGATCCGCCGATGATCGATCAGCACAAATAGAAAATTACGCGTGATGCCAGACAGCTTGAGTATGTCCGCCACGCGGCCGATCACCGCTCGCTTGCGGGCGGGCGGTACGGCCGGCGTGATGAGCGCGTTGCGCAGTTCGCGTGAGGCCAGCGCGCTTTCGAAGGAACGCAGCTCGGCCACCGCCTCCTGCGGCGCGAGCGCGGAGCTAACAGCCGTCACCACATCGGCGAGGGCGTTCGAGTATCGCGTGGCTACTGCGGAAACAGGCATGGTGGCTCAGTTCTTACCGGCGGGAGGTTGCAGGTCGCGCACAAAGCTCCCTACCAGGCGGTCCTCGGTGCCTGCGTCCATGCGGGCGCGCACTTTCTGTTCCGCCAAATCCACCGCCAGTTGCGCTGCGTAGCGCTGCAAGTCGAGGCGCGCCGTTTTTTGCGCCGCCCGGATTTCCTGCTCGCCGTTGGCCCCGATCTTGGCGATTTCAGCGGCGGTTTGCTGCGCGTAGCGCTCGATTTCGGAGGCCGCTTCCTTCTGCGATTCGGCGCGCAGAGCGGCTATATCCGTGTCCAAGCTGGCCAGCCGGCGATCCACCTCGGCGGCGCGCGCTTCGGCGTCCTTCGCAACGCGCTCCGATTCCACCAGGTCCTTGCCGATCCCCGCCGCGCGCGCCGCGTAAAAGGGGCCGGCGTGTTTTCGGATCAGGTAGCCCAGCCCGCCAACCAGAATCAAAAAGTTCGCCCACTCCCAGATCTTCAGATTGCCTTCGCCGCCCGCTTCAGCTTCCTTCTTTGCGGGCTCCGCCGCCAGCGCCGCGGCGGGCAAGCCGGCCGCTAGAACCGCCAGCGCTACCGCAAGAAAAAAGCGCTTCATGCCGCTCTCCCGCGCAGAATGGAATCGGCGATCTCGTTGGCCAGTGCGTCGCTTCCGGCGGCCAGTTCGCGTTTCAGAACTTCGGCGTCCGCGGCAAGCTGCCGCTGAGCTTCGCGGACCAACTCCTCGGCGTGCTGCCGCGCCGCGAGCAGTTCGGCGGCCTGGCGGTCGGCCAGTTGCCGGTGCGCCTGCTCCTGCGCCTGATAAACTTCCGATCGCGCAGCGCGCAAAGCGGCTTCAAACTGCTCCGTCTTTGCCGCTGCCCGATCGAGCGCTTCCACAGCCAGCTTGCGCGCGCCTTCGGTCGCATCGTAGCGCCGCTGCAGCACCTTCTCCAGCGGTTTGAAGAAGATGTACTTTAAGTAAAAGTTGAGCGCCACCACCAGTAGAAAGGTGGGTAACGCCTTTAGCATTAGTTGCCCTAGGTCGTGCAGTAGTGCATCCATGGGAACTCGGGAGAAAGGGAGCGGGCCCGTCTAATTGAAGGCTCAGAGTACCATTAGGCGGAAAGGCCAGTCAACCGCGCCCGCGGCCCACGGCGGAATACCCGGATCGCGACGGCCGGCAACAGAAAAACCTCGGCGCAGAAGGTGAAGCGATATGTTCCGTAGTAAACGAGTTCCATCGCCAGGACTGTGAGAAACATGCCCGTGACGAGAATCCGGAAGAGTAGATTCATGGCGCGGAAGGTCCGTAGGCTCAATAGGATCGCCGTGTATAGAAAAGCGCGGAAGAAGAATACCCAGTAGGAGCCCCAATTCGGTACCCAGGGTACTGGAACAAGGCCGCGGATCAGCTTGCCGACTTCCAGCCGAGCTAGCCCGAACCAATGCTGCTTCAGAAACGCTATGGCCTTCCGGTGGTAATAATGGTCCAACTGCAGTTCGCTCATCGTCGCCGCCAAATCCTTCTTGGTTGTTTGACCGGGGATCTCGTCCGGGAAGACCCAATACCCCCACACGGCCAGATTCGAGGCAACATAATCGTTGTTCGCGCCGTATAGGGTCTCCCCCTCGATGGTGCTGAGAACCGGAAAATCTCCGCTGAGCGCATAATTCCGGACGATCCACAGTCCCGCAGGCAACCAGAACAGCGCTGCCGCTGCAACGAATCGCCATGGCACTCGCCGTATTCCGAACCAGGGCAGCGCCGCCAGGCCAGCCATCACGGGGAGCAGGATGAAATTCGACCGCACCAGGGCAGTGAGTCCAAGGACCAGAGCGCCCGGATACAGCGCGCGTCCACCCCGCAGCAGCAGGAGCATCCCCAGAGCTGCCACAAATACATAGGCAATTTCAGACATTCCCGCCGCGGCCAGCGCGAGCGGAACCGGATACAGCGCGTAGCCCACGCCCGCCGCCGTCGAGATCCTGTCGTCGCCGCTCAGCATCCAGGTGATCCAAAACAGGAGCATTGCGTTCACTACGTTCAGGCTAGTGGCTGTCACGCGAAGCAGAGTGGAGTCGTCGACGCGGGGTGCGAGCCATGCCGGAGCGGATAGCAGAGCGGGCCACAAGGGGGCTCGTTCCATGGTCCGCGTGTCTCGCCACAAGGTTGACACGACATAGCCCCGGCCTGCCACCAGGTTGCGTGCGAGGCCCATATAGAGTGCGCCGTCAACATCCGACACTGGCTTAGTGTTCATTAGAACCATCCAGTTGGATGCGATCGCTACCACCAATACGAGGAGCGTTCCGCGCACCAGCGACTTCCGGCTTCGTAACGGTGATTGTCCCAACTCGTCCCTAGTGGCTACTTCCGCGCCGACCGCATTCTGAACAAAGTCCCGGATCCCGTCGTGGGGCGTGAATCGATGGAGGAGGCGAGGGACCATGAGGTCGCTCCGCTGCCGTGCGGATTTCCAGCGTATCACACCGGCGCCAGGCGAGCCTTCCACCAGCCAAGCGAACTTTGCGGCCCCTAATAGCGTACTATGTTCCTGAATGGCAATCAGTACACCGGCCAGCGGCAACTCTCTCCCGTTACAGATCGATTCCATCGTGAAGCGCTTCGGCCAAGTCACCGCCGTCTCCGGCATTTCGCTCGATGTCCCAGAGCGCGCCTGTCTCGGCTTGCTCGGCCCTAATGGCGCCGGCAAAACCACACTCATCCGCAGCATCGTCGGCCGCGTTCGGCCCGAGTCCGGCAGCGTGCGCGTCTTCGGGCATCCGGCCAGCTCCCCGGCAGCTCGCCAGGAACTGGGCTGGGTACCGCAGGAGTTGGCGCTGTACCCACTCCTCACCGGCCGCGAAAACCTGAACGCGTTCGGCCGTTACCAGGGACTGCGCGGCAAAGCTCTGCGCGATGCCATCCAGTGGTGTCTCGAATGGGCCTCTCTCGCCGACCGCGCCGATTCCGCCGTCAAGACCCTCTCCGGCGGCATGAAGCGGCGTCTCAACATGGCCGCCGGGATGATCCATCGCCCGCGCATCGTGCTGCTCGACGAGCCAACCGTCGGCGTCGACCCGCAATCCCGCAATCGCATTTTCGAGATGGTCGATGCTCTCCGCGCTGAAGGCGCCACCGTGATCTACACCACGCACTATATGGAAGAGGCCGAGCGCCTGTGCG
>CAZFOP010000400.1:0-737 GCA_964520085.1 uncultured Solibacteraceae bacterium
TCTGATTCTCGAAGAGCGTGTCGTGCATCTCCCAGAACTTACCTTGCGCCCCGGCGGCGATGGCCGCCTCGTGGGCGAGGAGCGCGTTGGGATTCGACGCCGCTGGAGCGTGCTTGAAGATCACGCGCACGTCTCTGGTCTGTTGGAGAAAACCGTCGATGACGCTGGCAGAGCGGGCGCAGGGGAAGGACTCGAAATCTGAAAAGACGAGGACGGTGATGGGAGCTTTGTCGGAGCCGCGGACGGCGGAGGCTGGCAGGGATGGCTCCGCCTTCGACGGTGGGTTGACATGACTAAACGCCGGGCCGGCTTGTGGCGTGGCGAACTGCGGCGCGGCAAGGATCAGGAACGCGGATAAGGCGAGACAAATGTGGCGTATCATTGGGTCAGGCTTCGTACGCGATGACAGCGCGATTTAACTCAGTGCGCGAAGCATCAGGTACCGTCGAAAGACCGCTCCCTCCGGTCGCGGCTCCGTTCGGCTCGCTGCCGGGGAGCGGTGGTTGAGAACAATCGAAATCAGTCTCAAAGAGTGGGCCAATCGTGCCCGCTTTGTTGCGGGATGCCGAAACTGAAGCAGGCCGCGCGAACATAATTGCCGGCGCTCAAGCGCCGGGGCTGCGAGGAACCGGTTCCTTGTCTCCTCTCCAGGAGGAGAATACAAGCCTCGTTGGCCGCCTTTTCGAACGTTGCACCGCGTGACCCGGTTTCAAATTGCCCCCTCGAGGAGTATAGGC
>CAZFOP010000400.1:747-3753 GCA_964520085.1 uncultured Solibacteraceae bacterium
GGCTCCGAAACGGGCTGCGTCTTGGCGAGCGAGCAGCTCTTTTTCGATTTCAGAGTAACCCGGCGGGCCGCCATGCAGCGCGGCCGAACCAACGCAGGCCCATGAAAACAGGGGCGAAGAATTCTCGCGAAGCGCCGTGAACGGCGGTGAAAGCGAATTGGAAAGTGGGTGATTGGTTACTTTCACAGGTTTCCCTGTAGTCAATCAAATTACGCCTGCAATGGCAAAGTCGGTCATTATGCAGCCGAAGAGCGTGTCGAACATGTGGAGCGCGAGCGCCTGCGCCTTTTCGTCAGTGGGATGTTCGAGCACGTCATTCTCGTCCTTAATCAGGTGATAGAACCCATTAGCGCAGGCCAGCCCCCCCACCAACTGGCCCACTATCTTCAATGTGGGACCTTCGGCAAAGCCCAGACCGCACCCCATAGCGGCGAGCCCCAGCCCAACTTTATCTTCCAATGCCTTGTCCCAGCCCTCTATATCAGCATCTACCATCACTACCGCGAACGACTCGAGGCAGCCTATCGCGGCCAGAGCATTTCCTCCCTCGGCGCCCTCAGCGGCGCGGGCGGCAGCACCGGAAATCTGCGCCTGATCTCTGGCTTCCAGCTCCGAGTCCTCAACCATGTCCTCGCGCCCGCGGGGATCGAGCCTGTTCACCGGGTCCGCGCTGGCGTAGTCGTACTTATGCAGCGTTGCTGGAGAGGCAGTGCGTCCCGATTCCGGATCCCGTGAGAGGAACCTGCCGGACACCGGGTTGAAGTATCGCGCACGAAGATAGTAAAGGTCCAGATCCGAATCGTACCGTTCGCCCCGGTACAGGTAGGCGTTCGGCGTCGAGCCGGTCGTGTTGACCTGGTTCCCCCAGGCGTCGTAATCGTAGGTATCGGTCACGGTAGCCGTCGAGTCGGTCAGGAGGCGAACCGTACCGCCGCCGTCATAGCTGTAGAAGCTTGGCGTCGAGGTGTTGCTAACGATCTGGTTTTGACTGATGCGCTGCTTTCCGTATGCGTAAGTCCGCTGAACCGAGCCGTTCACCAACTCCTCGACTACCTGGGGCAAATGCGTTGGATTCAGGTCATCGACCAGGTACTGCGTGGTCACGCCATTGACGGTCTTCGCGACGCGGTTGCCGTCGGCATCGTACTGCAGCGTCACAGCCACGGAGCCGGCGGTCATGCTCTTCAGGCGGTTCTCGAAATCATAGGCGAAAGCCTTGCCGCCGCTGGTCAGGGTGTTGCCGTTGGCGTCGTAAGTCTCGGTATTGAGACGGTCGTCGGGGTCGTACGTGAAGCTGCCGCTTGCGATGCCGGGGATGGAACTGGTCTGCTGTTGGCGGTTGCCCACCGGATCGAGGCCATAAGCCGCGCTGCCGGTCTTCGAGTTCGGATCGGCGCTGATGTTTTCGTTAGTCAGGCGGTAAATGCCGTCATAGGTCCAACCCACGATCCGCGGATGGGGCCGAGTCGCCAGTTGCTCCGTGACTCCAGTGCGGTTGCCCACCGTGCCATCGAGCGTGTAAGCGTAACTGGCCGCGGAGTTGCTCAGCGCAGTTATCCGATTCCGATCATCGTATGTGAAGCTGGACTGGAGACCGTTTGGATAGTTCATGGTCGCCAGGTTGCTGGCAGGGTCGTAGCTGTACGTTGTGGTGTTTTGGCCCGCTGGGAGACGATTGTCCACAACAGTTTCCAATCGGTTCAAGCTGTCGTAGGTATACACGACCGAGATGCCGTTTGCGTTCGACGACGTCATTGACGCAACGTTGCCTGCCAAGTCGTAGGTGTACGTCAGCGTGCCTTGCGGTGTCGCTTTCGCGTTCAGGCGGTCCTGCGCGTCGTAGGTGTAAATTGTCGTGCCGCTCGCGTCGGTCATGGTTGCGCGCTTGCCCGTCGGCGTGTAGGTGAAGCTTTCGGGCGTGTCGGGCAGGGACGGGTCTGGCGTCCGGCTCAGCAGGCGGTTCATGCTGTCGTAAGTGTACGTGGTGGTCTTGCCGTTGTAATCGGTGAGTGTCTGCAAGTTGCCCGAGGCATCGTAGGTGCGCGTCTGTGACTGGCCGGCGGGCATGGTCTCCAGGTTCAACTGGCCGAGCAGGTCGAATGCGTTATCAGTGGCGTGGTTGTTGGCATCGGTCAGAGTGGTTCGATTGCCATCGGAATCGTAGGTGTAGGCAGTGGCGTTCTGCGGACTCGGGCTGGCGGTCTGGATCACGCTGCGGAGCTGGTTGGCGTAATCGTACGTATAGCTGACGGTGTTATTGGCCTGGTCGGTTACAGTTACAAGGTTGCCATGGCCATCGTAGTTGCGCTGGATCGTGGTTTTGTCATCGTAAGTCGTTTGTGTCGGGCGGCGGCGAGCGTCGTATTGAAAGTTGGTGACATGACCCTTCGGATCGGTAATTTGAATCCGGTTGCCTGCGTCGTCATATACGTATTGCGTGGCATTGTTCGCAGCATCCACGGTGCTGACGAGGTGGCCGGCGGGATCATAGTTGTAAGTTGTGGTGTTCTGGTTTGGATCGGTCGTGGTGGCCTTGCTGCCGTCGTCGTAATACGTGTAGCTGGTGGTAGCCGCTTGCGGCGTGCCGTTCGCGGTGGTGGTCGAAGTCAGCCTCCCGGCAAGGTCATAGACATTCTGAGTGACGTGTCCGGCCTGATCGGTCGTATCGATGACGTTGCCGCGGAAATCGTAGGTGCTCGTCGTGTACGTGGCCGGCGACGTCGGATAGGTGGTTTTGGAGACGCGATTCAGTCCGTCGTAGGTGTAGGTTGTGGTATGGCCATCGGCGTCGGTCGAGGTGATCTTGTTGCCATTGGGATCATAGGTGGAGCTGGTGCTGCGGCCGAGCGGCGCGGAGACGTTGGTTAGGTTGCCGAGGGCGTCGTAGGTGTTGGTGGTCGTAATACTGGCTGCGGTTGCATTAGCGGGCACTGGCGGCGTCACTGTCACCTGACGGCCCAACGTGTCGTAAGTGTATTGCGTCTGGCGGCCGAGCGGGTCGGTCTC
>CAZFOP010000401.1:0-3752 GCA_964520085.1 uncultured Solibacteraceae bacterium
TGGAACAGCAATGGGAGAAAGATGGCGATCAGAGCGAAGCCGGGCAAATGTGCGAGTGCGTTCTGAATGAAACCGATGTTTATCTGGTACGCCGCAGGCGACCATCCGGTGACGCCGATGGCCAGATGGGCACAGAGGAAACACGCCATCCATAGACCACAGAGCGCGTGCATCCGGCGCGGCCGCAGCAGACCTTGGCAACTGCACTTGGGCTGCGGCGCTGTCTGTAATTGGGAATGGTGCTCGCAGCCGCCAGATGGACGGTTGGTGGCCGGTTCGGTTGTAGGCGTCATGATTTTCCTTCCTGTGCCAAGGCTCGAACTGCACCAAGGGCCACGTCTACATCGCGCCCGGTGGAGAGCGCTCCGAGGCTGAAGCGACAGGTGCCGGTCTGGCCGGTTCCTTGGGTTCTGTGAGCGAGGTAGGCGCAATGGAGTCCCGCTCGGCAGGCAATGTCAAACGTGCGGTCCAGTTCGTCCGCGACAAGGACCGGGTCGCGGCCCTCGAGGTTAAACGAAATCACACCGGTCCTCTCGCATGGGTTCGCGGTTCCGTACACATGGATGCGTGGGATTTCCGCCAAGCCGCGCACTAAGCGTTCGGTGAGCGTCTGCTCCTGGCGCTGGATCTCAGCCACGCCGCGCTGCAGCAGGTACTTCACACCTTCGTTGAGACCGGCGATTCCGGGTGTATTCAGCGTGCCGCTCTCATAACGGTCGGGCGCGAACTCAGGTTGCGTCGAGCTTTCCGACTCACTCCCCGTGCCGCCGTGGTTGAGTGGTTCCAAACGGATCGAATCGCGCACGTATAGGCCACCAGTGCCCTGCGGCCCCAATAGACCTTTGTGACCAGGGAAGGCAAGCAAATCGATCCTCATCGCCTCCACGTCGATCGGGACCACGCCCGCCGTCTGCGCGGCATCCACCAGGAAACGGACGTTCCGTTCGCGCGCGATGCGGCCCACTTCCTCTACGGGATTCAGAGCTCCGTTAACGTTCGAAGCGTGGATTAGAACGATCAGTTTCGTATCCGGTCTCAGATGACTCACAATGTTGTCGCAGCGAACAATACCATTCGCGCCGGCTGGCGCCATAGAGATATGAACTCCTCGCCGCTCTAATTCCCGCAATGGGCGCCAGACGGAGTTATGCTCCATTGCGGAGAAGACGACATGATCGCCGGGTTCGAGGCTGCCTCTGATCGCGAGGTTCAGTGACTCGGTCGTATTCGAAGTGAAACAAATACGCAGCGGATCAGACACTCCGAACAGTTTGGCTAGGTTCTCGCGGCAGGCATAGACAGTCTCACCAGCCCGCATCGCCAACCGGTGACCGCTTCGTCCGGGGTTGCCACCAGCGTGTTCGATCATCTCGCACATAGCGGCCAGCACCGCCGGAGGCTTCGGCCAGGAGGTTGCGGCGTTGTCGAGGTAAGTCATCTTAGAGAGCCATGTAACCGTCGGACAATTCCGTGAACGCGCCGCGGATCTCAATCGCCAGTTCTTCCGACGCTTGGCGGATCGCCGGCACCATGGCAGCGTCGCAGCGCAGCGCGAAGCTACATCCGCGCAGGCCCAGGCACTGAGGCGCGCGCACCAAATCCGCGTAGACGCCGCCCTGATACAGGTGCCGCTTCAGTCGATGCACCTGGTTCAGCGAGGCGTAAACCACGAGACACGCTGCGGGCAGGCTCATGGCTCCTGCAACGCCGGTAGGCGTTCCACGACCGAGAACAGAACTTCGTCGGACACGCTCAACACTTCGTCGGCACCCGCATAGAGACGATCGTGCAGCCGAAGCTCGACCGCACCGTCTTCAGTTTCTAGGCGCACACTCCACGCGGCGATGGACTCGGCCTTGTCGGTGAAGGACATTGTTTCATGAAGCACGCTGCAGCCTGTCACGCCCTCGACGCCCTGCGCGAAGAAGTTGCCACCCACAACCGCAGCCCGCTTGGGATCGCTGCGCCCTAGCCCCAACTCCCGCATCGCGCGTTGTCCGGCGCGCAGCCCCAGTGTGAGACCGACGTTCATGGTGTCCCAATGCAGGAGACGCGAGGTGGTGCTCAGGTCGTGGCGGTTGCACCAATGCAGAGGAGCGTCGGCCAACGGAAAGCAATCGTAGCGCGGGATGTAAATCTTGATATCGAGCACCGGCGTGCCATCGAACGCGTCCAGCCCGCGGACGCACAAACGGTGACCTTCGCGGCGCAGCAATTCGACCACACAGGAGCCGATGCCGGACGGCCGCGCCGGAGCCCGCGAGGTATAAACCCCTTTGCAGGAAGGTTCGCCGGCGTTGGGGGTGGTGAGGATCTGCTCGTCAGTATCGGTCCACTTGGCGAATTTCTGCCAATCTTTGCGGCGATGCTGGTAGTACATGACCCAGATGTGCGAAAAGTGTTCGATTCCCAGCAGACCTTCCGCGAGGTCTTCGCGGATGGACACCACACTCTCCGCCGTGTAGCTCGTCCTCTGTGTGAAGTCCTTGAAATCCGAGATCACGACGCCAATCGGCTTGATCGTCACGGGTTCCTGCCATGTAGCACTCATGTAAATAACCTCGGCTTAGTGTTTCCGAACGGCCTGCGCAAGCACCTCCGCAAGCTCCGAGTCGGATGGTTTTCGATGATAAAACCGGAGATAGAACTCGCTGGTTTCAGCTCGGATGTCGTAGTGAAACAGTTCGGGGTAAAACAGGTTCGCGAGCCACTTAATTCCAATGATGCGGTTAACGGATGGTGGCCGGTCGATCCAATTGAACGGGTACTGCGGCGCTTCAAAGACCGCGTGGGCTTTCACCGCCTTGACATGCTGCCAGAGCGGGTCTTGCCAGACGCTCCGGTAGAAATCTCCGGGGGACGAATTGTGGTCGTAGCCTGCGATCACGATTTCCGGATCCCACTCGAGAACCTGCTCCATTGATACTGGGATGTGTCCGTAGCCGCCTTGCGCCGGTACCTGCGCCACGTTCAGACCGCCGGCGAAATCGATAGCTTCGGAATGCGCGGAGCCTCCGGGGTCTGTCTCCAAACCGGTGGGGCCCTCGGCGTAATAGACACGGCGCCGGCGCGCGACCGGAATCGTCGCCACCTTATCTTGAATCTCGTGCACGGTCTTGCGACAGTAATTAGCCAGCTCCGCGGCTCGTGTCTGCCTGCCCAACAGTTCGCCGACGGCCAGGTAGAGTTTGTCCAGATTCTTCAAACTCCCATCCCCGACAAACACGGGTAGATGCGACTGCTCCTGCACCCTCTCGGCGGTGGAGACCGCGAGCACGTCTCCGGCCGAAATCAGCACGTCCGGATGCGCCTTGATGATCTCTTCGATGTTGCCGGTGTTGTTCTTGCCGAACCAGCCGCCGAGCACAGGTAGCTTCCGGTAAGGGTCGACGATCCACTTCATCTCGCCTGGGTCCGGCTGATAATTCCATCCGGCCAGAAGCTCCGGCGCCAGTGTATAGACCAGCACCGTGCACACCGGGCTCATGCAATAGACCTTGCGAATGCTCTGCGGGACCGTGACCTTACGGCCGGCCATGTCCGTCAGGGTGCGCTGTTGCGCCGGCGCGTCCCACACGCAGCCGCACAGCAGCAGAGCCGTTCCAACCCCCAGGGCGATGACGCCCAGAATGCAGCGGTCGATCGTACGCATGGTCCTCGATCCTTGTCGTGCCGGAAGAAAAAGGGAGTATAGCGGCAGATTTGCGGCCGCGTTTGGCGGATGATACCAATGCCCGGTGCCGCCGGCCCTG
>CAZFOP010000402.1:0-3730 GCA_964520085.1 uncultured Solibacteraceae bacterium
CAGAGCCACCGGCTGCGAAACCTGGCCCTGCTTCAACCCGGCGATCGATTGCGTGAAATCGGCGTTAGTGCCGATTTCCGGCAGCGGCTGGCCTGGGCGCGCGCCCTCCGCCCGCACGACCTGCATGTGAAACCGGGCCGCGATCTCGTCGGGATGGAGCGGATCTTTTTGCAAGGCCGCTTGCGCCTTATCCGAGATCTGTTGCACCAGGTCGTTTACCCGCTCGCTCTTCCAGTTGGCGGCCAACTGCGTCTTCGCCTGCTCGAACGGAATGAGGTGCGCGTCTTCATGCGCTATCACGCGGATGATGTGATAGCCGACTTCGGTTTTGACAAGCCCGCTGGTTTCGCCCGGCTTCAGCGAAAACGCGGCGCGCTCGAACTCGGGCAGCGTTTGCCCGCGCTCGATCCAATCGAGATCGCCGCCCTTGGCGGCCGAACCGGTATCCTCGGAATTCTTCTTAGCCAGTTCCTCGAAATTGGCGCCGCCCTGTATCTGTTTCAGCAACGCCGCCGCCTTTGCTTTCAACCGCGCGTCATCCGATGCCGGCTTGCCGGCGGTCTTCAGCAGAATGTGCTCCGCGTGCACCCGCTCCTTCGTGCGAAACTGCTCCTTGCTCTGGTTGTATAGCCGAACCAGGTCGTTGTCGGACGGGACGACGGATTCGGCGATCTTCGCCTGGTCGGCGATCAGAATCGCCAGGTTCCTCGATTCCGGCACCATGTAGTTCGCCTGGTTCACCTTGAAGAACGCCTCCAGGTCCTGCGCGCTAGGCGTGACGTCCGCGCGGTACTTGTCGTTCGTCAGTCTCACGTACTGGATCTTGATCTTCTCGTTGCGCTCCTGGTAGGCGTGCTCGATTTCGAGATCCGAGACGATCGTGCCCTCCACCGCCACTTCGCGCAGCTTGGTGATCAGGATCTGGCGGCGCAGGTTGGTCTCGAATTCCGGAATGGTCAACTGCTGCTCGGCCAGCACCGTCGAATAGGCGTCCTTGCCGGCAAACCTTCCGTCGGGAAACAGGTTGGGAATCATCTGCTGGATCGAAGCGCGCAGGTCGGCATCGCTGACCTCGAAACCCAGTTGCGTGGCCTCGTAGGCGAGTGCCCGCTCGTCCACCATCTGGTCCACCATTTGCGGAATGTAGGTGGGAATCAGTTCGGGGGGGAACTCACGGCCGCGCGTCGTGCTCTGGATCAGGCGCACAACGTCGCCCGATGTGATCTGGTCGCTGCCGACCGATGCCACTACCGCGTCCGGTGCTGGAGCGCCCGAATTGTAGTTGGGCACCAGGTAGGTCAGCATGGAAATAGCCACCACCACCAGCAGTGCTCCCAGCAGGATGCGCACTGATTTTTCTCGGCTGCGAAACAAATCAAACATGAGTGAGAGATCTCCTGAATACTAGGGGAAAACAATAGTATAGCCAATCGCACAGCCGCGCTCGCAAGCCCGGCTGCCGCGGCGCCCCAGCGCGCCTAACTCTAGTAGGATGGCGCGTTGCCCGGTTTCCACTTGATGTTGCAGCCGATGCTCGGCTTCTGCTGGCTCGCGGCCGCGCGGCCGGCGAGCGTCGCATCGATGGCTGCTCGCAAGTCGCTCCCCGTTACCGGCACGCCATTGCCCGGCCGCGCATCGTCGAACTGGCCGCGGTAGACCAGCTTACGGCCCGCGTCGAACAGGAAGAAATCGGGCGTGCAGGCGGCTTGGTAGGCTTTGGCGACTCGTTGGGTTTCGTCGTGACAATAGGGGAACCAGAAGCCGAGCTCGCGCGCCATCAGGCGCAGGCCATCCGGGCCGTCGTCCGGATATTGCCCTGCATCGTTCGCGGAGATGGCGACGATATCGAGTTCCGTCCCCGCGTAGTCCTTGGCCAGCGCCGCCAGGCCCGGCCCAATGTGCTGGACGAACGGGCAATGCCGGCAGAGAAACATCACCAGCAGCCCCTTCTTGGTAAAGCTCGCGAGCCGCACCTCGCGGTTGCTTACAACGTCGGTCAGTGCGAAATCCGGCGCGGCCGTGCCGAGCCCCAGCATGGTGGATTCTGTTCGAGCCATTTCACCCTCTAACCTACCACGCGCGGCGCCAAACTGGCGTGCCGCAACCGTGACAGGGTGTTCGAAAGCCCACGGCGCCAGCCGATCGGGAAACGGTGGCAGCGACCACAAACCCCGGCACGGGGTGCAGGACACTTCGGCCCGCCTGCGTTTCTCAGAATTGCGTCTGCCAACTTGCTGCGGGCGGCCCAGCCAGCAGAGCCGAGTCATCGCGGCCTGTTTTGGCTCGCCTCAGTCTGCACACGCCTCCCCGATATAAGTTCCGCGGTTGCCCTAAACCAACTACTCGTTCCTGCGTCAAATAGTAAGGCCGCTTAGTACGCGCGACGGCCCCATACTGAGTGAAGGAGCTTTTCATCGTGCAGAAAGCCATCGTCTGCGCTGCTCTGGCCCTGCTGCCAGCAGCCCTGGCACAAACCCCTGCGGACAAGCCAGCCTTTGAGGTCGCCTCCGTGAAGCCCGCCCCGCCACCCACACCCAATCTGTTTATGATGGGAACGCGCGGCGGCCCGGGCACCAGCGATCCGGAGCACGCCTCATTTTCGAATGTCACGCAACGGATGCTGATCGCCCAAGCCTACGACGTGCAGGACTACCAGATTTCCAGCCCCGGCTGGCTCGAAAGCGAGCGATACGACATCGTCGCCAAAGTGCCCAAGGGTACCACTAAGGAACAGTTCCGGCTGATGCTGCAAAACCTGCTGGCCGAACGATTTCATCTGACCGTCCATCGCGAAACCAAGAGCATGCCGCTCTACGCGCTGATGGTGGCGAAAAGCGGGCCGAAGATGAAGGAAGCCGCGCCGCCTCCACCCGCCGATGAATCCGCCGCCAAGGATGGCCCCGGTCCGCCGCCAGGCGCCGGTGGCGGCATGCCACCCATCCAAATGGGCAAAGACGGCCTTCCGAAACTCCCGCCCGGCAGGGGCTTTGGCATGATGATGATGAACGGGCGCACCCGCCTGTTCGGTAACGCCCAGCCCGTGTCTAAGCTGGCCGACGCCTTAGCCCGCCAGATCGGCCGTCCCGTAACCGACAAGACTGGCCTCACAGGTACCTACGATTTCAACTTGGAATTCGATCCCGCCGGGCTGTCGGGAATGCGCGGCGTCGTACCGCCTCTGCTCCCTGCCGTTGGCCCGGATGGGCCCGCCGCCAATCCGCCCGAGTCCGAATCTGCCAGCCTGTTCACCGCCCTGCAGGAGCAACTCGGACTCAAGCTGGAGCTGAAAAAAGGCCCGCTCGACGTACTGGTTATCGACCACTCCGAGAAAGTCCCCGTCGAGAACTGACCAAAGGTGCGGCAGGTCCCTGACCTGCCAACCGGGCGAAACCCGGCGTGCTCTCCGTACCGGCGGCGGTCTTGCCGCCGGTGCTTTTTCTTTGCCTCTATTCCTATCCACCGCAGCTCCGCCTCCCGCAATGTAACAGGACACGCTCCCCGTAGGGGCCGGACATGCCCAGCCCGGCTCGCCTCAACCTTCACAACCCTTCTTTCCAACTAACTCAACCACTTAGCCCCAAAATCCCTTGACACAGCCGTCATACTGGAATTGGGACTGTGGCGCTAAGCTCCGCTGCTAGTTCTTATCCCTGGCCAGGGAACGTTGCATTCAGTTGGTACTGAACTTCCGGCGCCCGTCAACGGCATGCGGGGTCCCCTTCGGGCAGGA
>CAZFOP010000403.1:0-3728 GCA_964520085.1 uncultured Solibacteraceae bacterium
CCGCCGGAATCGTTGTCCACCATGGCCGTGATGAACCCCGGCCCGATGACCGCGAAGAATATCAGAATGTGATTGCGGAACCGGCCGAACATCCGCCCCATCGCTATGCCCGCCTCAGCACGGAGATGATGTCGTCGGCCGTAATCACGCCGGCCAGCTTACCTTCCTCGTCCACCACGGGCAATGTCAGAAGATTGTACTTGTCGAACTGCTCGACGACCCGGTCCTGCGATTCCTCGACCGGAGCTTGAATCAGCGGATCGCTCGCCAGCTCTTGCAGCCGCGTTTCGGCTGGCGCTATGAACAGCCTCGCCAGTGGGATAGCGGCCACCAGCCGCTCCTGCGCATCCACCAGGAAAATCGTGTTGAGCTGCTCCAGCAGGTCTTCGTTGGCTCGCAACGCCTCTAGCGCGTCGGCCACCGTTGCCGCTTCGGGAAGCTCCACGTACTCGGTGTTCATCATGCCGCCGGCCGTGTCTTCCTTGAACTCCAGCAGTTCCTCGACCTCCGTTTTCGACTCCGCCTCCATCGAGCCCAAAATCTCTTCGCTGGTGTCGTCGTGCAGTTCGGAAAGCGCGTCGGCCGCTTCGTCGGGCGCCATCTCCTCCACGATGTCGGCCGCCTTTTCCGGTTCCAGCGATTCCAGAATCGCCGCCTGCATTTTGGGTTCGATTTCCGAAAGCGTGTCCGCCGCCACTTCGCTGTCGATGGTTTCGAAGATCGCTTCGCGCTCAGCCGGGCTCAAGTCCTCCACGATGTCGGCCAGGTCCGCCGGGTGCAGTTCCTCCAGCCTGTCGTAACTGATGGCGAGCCGCAGCCGCCGCAGCGGGTCGGATTCCACCACGTTGCAGAGTTCCCAGCGGATCGAGTTCGGCGGAATCGGCTCCTGCAGCCGCCGGATCCAGGCGCGCGGCATTCCGCCCTGCAGCAGGCGCCGCACTACGCTGCGCAGCCCTACGTCCACTTCCACCACGTGGAGTGCGGCCCGCCCACCCTCCTGCCGGATCTCCATGGTGAGGTCGTTCACCCGCACCACCTTGCGGCCGGTCACGTCGATAATTTGCTGGTCCAGCAGGTCGCGGGCGATGCGCAGGATGCAGTCGTCTTCGTGATAGGGAACGAGCTGTTCGTCGCTAAGGCGAATTCCAGCTTCGCGGCCGATTTCGGCAATCTGGTCGTAGCGGACGCTCAGCCAAGCGTCGCCGCCGCCCACCAGGTAACGGTCGATGCGGGAAACATGATCGAGCGGAATCAGCGCTGCGTCCTTGACGCGCCCGATGCGGCGCCCCTTCAGGTCGAGCACTGGCATGCCCATCAGCTCGGTAAAGAACAGCAGATTGTCCGCCATCGAAGTCACTCGCGCGCCGTCTGCACAGCCAGAGCGCGGGCCACCCAAGTTCGATGTCGCTGGTTGCGATGCGCTCTACACGGCTTTTACTCTGACGCCACTCCCAATATGGCGCATCCGCGCGCGGAATCGCAAGAAAAAAACGCACAGCGCCACCGTTGAATCCGTCCCGGCGTACCTAATCGCCGGGGACCCGGTCGGGGGTGGGAGCGTACCACCAGCCCGTTTCGGCCAGTGTGGCGCGGACAGCGGCCCAGTTGGTGCGCAGGGCGGAGATCCCCAGCATGAACAGAATCACGGCCACTGCGGCCACGGCGGTTTCAGCGAGCGTCAGGTTGTTCTTGAGGAACCAGAGCCAGCGGCCGTAAACCAGCTCGATATGCATCCAGTAGACCAGCAGTGAAGTGACGCCAAACTGCCGCACCCAGCTCCACGCGCCGTGGCGCGCGCCGTAGCGCGTCCACAGATACGCGGCCGAGAGCATCACCAGCGTTGCGCCCAGCTTGGTCAACACTTGCGCCGGGCTGTTGAGCCAGAAATCGGAAGTGGCATAAATCGAGCGGGAAGACGCCGCGCACGCCTGCGCGATCACGATCGTCAACCCGCCGCCCGCGGCGATCCAGCACATGGCGCCATCGGTCGCTTCCTGCGAGAGGGAGCGGATCAGGCTGCCGGCGCTGATGCCGAACGCCAGATGCGACGCCCAAGGGAAGAACCCGAACGCCACCCGGCTGGGTGCGATGTAGTTCGCAAGCGCCGGCGGAACGTGCGTCCAGCCGGCCCCGCTCACCAGCGGCCCGGCCAGCGCGATGAACAGCCCGATCGCTGCCGCAGCCACAAC
Source organism: uncultured Solibacteraceae bacterium (assembly GCA_964520085.1). Taxonomy (GTDB): domain Bacteria; phylum Acidobacteriota; class Terriglobia; order Bryobacterales; family Bryobacteraceae; genus Bog-375. Next base: position 2,190 of record CAZFOP010000403.1, read on the forward strand.
GCGCTGGCGCGTGCGGAAGACGGCCACTACGGAAAGCACGGCAATCGAAAACCCCATGCAGTTGAGGATGTCCACCTTGAACAAGTCGGTCCACGCGGCGGGAAAACCGGAAACAAACATCTGCGCGCGGAAGGCGAAGGCCAGAAAGAATAGGTACCCGGAGCGGCGGAAGGCGGCGAAAACGCGCTCACCCGGCGTGAGGCCACGGCGTTCGCTCGAATCCATCAGGAACGCGAGCGTCACTCCGGTTAGGAACAAAAAGATGGCCGGCGGCATACCACCCGCAAATTGCGACAGCACCCAAGCGCCGCCTGGACGCAACTCCGGTTTCAGGAACGAATCGAACACATGCCCCTGGAGCATGATGATGGCGCCGAGGCCGCGCAGCCAATCGAGATACTCAAGCCGGTATGTGCTGGTCCTGGTTTTCATCCCGGTAATGCCAATGCCTACTTGTTCAGAATGTCCTTATGAGCGTCCTTGGGAATATCCCACTTCAACTCCTGAGGTACGGGGATGAGCTTGACGTTCGTGTAAGTGGCCAACTCGTAATCGCCGCCAGGCTCCCAGACCTGCTGTTGCACGGCGACCCCCAGCGAATCGGAGATCCACAGTTCCATTTTAGTCAATTTCGCCAGCATGTCTTTGGATTTCGGGGTGAGCACCAGGCGCATGGTCTTCTGCCCGGCCGCGGTTTCCGGCCCGCCGAGCTTCACGTCATAAGCCTTTTGAATCTCAGCCGATGTACTGCCGAAACCCAGCAACAGAAACTGGTCCACCATGGCGCTGTTCTTGCGGTCCAGATCGATGATCTGCACCGTATTGTTCTTCGGATAGTACATTTCCACCCGGTGGCTGGTTAACAGAACCTTCTTGGCGTCGGGCTTCCGGATGTCCACCACTACGCGCAGGTCATGCGGCTTCGGGCCGCGCCTCACCGCCATGGTTCCAGTGAACGAATCGTCCTCATTGAGCAGTGCATTGTGCGAAATCTTGGTGACGTCGGCCGACAGGCCCTTGAAGGTGGCGGCAGCTTGATCCATGCGAGCAAAAGTGGCTTGTAGGTCATCCGCTCCACCCGCCGCCGCGGCGCAGATTCCGGCCAGCCACAAGGCAAAGGCGAAATGGCGCGGCGATAATAGCTTGCGGTAACACATAGGGGTGGATGGCGTCAGGGGCGCACGAAGGCCATATAACCCTGCAGCTCCCCTTCCGAATCCAGAATCGGCTCGACGCGCGTGACGTTGACTTTGGCCGTGCTGGGCTGCGTCCTCAGAAATGCGCGCAGGCGGCCGAGACGCTGCGGCTCGGGCACGCCGTCAAGTACCTTGGCATCCACGAACAGCACGTTGCCGCCGTTTTCAGACGGGCGCGCGATGATGGCGGCGTGCTGAACGCGTGGCTGGTCGCGGAACCAGGCGCCGGGAGTGATGAAGATGAAAGCGAGGATAATCCCCACCATCACGTCATACTGCCAACTGGCGCGCGCGTAGTCCCAGAGGATGAAGCGCTTGAACATCTTCCTCTATTTTAACAGGC
>CAZFOP010000404.1:0-3724 GCA_964520085.1 uncultured Solibacteraceae bacterium
GGAAGCCGCGCTGCTCGGCGAAGGCGGCGTCCACCGCGCGGTCGCTCGCGCGGCGGTGGATGCCGATGCGGCTCATGGTTTCGGCCAGCGCCTTCTTGATCTGCGCGGGACCGAGCTTGAAATGCAGCGTAGGAATCAGGAAGCGGCTCGCGTGCGGTTCGAGCGCCGGCGCGGCGCGCAGCACCCACGGCAGCGTCTGGCTCCACGGGCAATAGTGCGCGGTGCCGGGATTGTCGCCGGAATCGGCGTCCGCGATGTTGGGAAGCAGGATGTAATCGACGCCCTGGTTGACTAGCGCCTGCACGTGGCCATGCGCCACCTGCACCGGGTAGCAGGGCTGCGCCACTGCCATGTCGATGCCGGCGGCGGAAATGCGCGGGTCGGTCACCGGAGAGAGCACGGTGGGGATGCCCAACTCCGCGAAGTAGCGGCGCCAAAACGGCTGCATGTCGAGCATCGCCATGGCGCGCGGCAGGCCCACGCGGAACTTGCCCTCCGTCGCGTTGGGTAGCGCCTCCAGCAGTTGATCGCGGTAAGCGAAGAGATCCTCGATCACCGGCTTGCGTCCCGTCGCCGAGGGCTTGCGGAATTTATCGGAACACTTATCGCCCCAGAAGCTCTTCTGGCCTTCGATGACGAACTCCTTCATGTCGCACAAGTTCGAGCAGGCCTTGCAGACGAAATCGCGGCTCGACAACTCCAGCTTGTGCAGATCATAACCGCGGAAGCGGGTTGCGGCGCCGGTGGCCTGGTGCCATTGGCGCGCAATGAGAGCCATGCCGATGGCGCCCATCACGCCGTTGTACGGCGGCACGGTAATCTTCGTTTCGAGAATGCTGGCGAAGGCGGCGGTGACAGCGTCGTTATAAGCCGTGCCGCCCTGGAAGTAAATCACCTTGCCGATCTTGCGCCCGCGCACCACGCGGTTCAGATAATTGAGCGCGATCGAATAGGCCAGGCCCGCCACCAGGTTGGGCACCGTTTCGCCCTTGTGCAACCGGCCCGTAACGTCGCGCTCCATGAAGACCGTGCAGCGCTCGCCCAGGCGCGTGGGGCTGGCCGAGGCGAGAGCGAGTCTGGCGAATTCGCCCTTGATGCTAATGCCCAGCTTCTCGGCCTGCTCCTCGAGGAAGGAGCCCGTGCCCGCGGCGCAGGCTTCGTTCATGGCGAAATCGACTACCACGCCTTTTTCAATGGAGATGAACTTCGAGTCCTGGCCGCCGATCTCGAAAATCGTGTCTACAGGCTCTCCGCCCAAGGTGCTGGAGATGTGAATGGCACCGGTCTTGTGCGCGGTGATCTCATCGTTGACGGAATCGGCACCGACAAACTCGGCGATGAGTTCGCGCCCGCTTCCGGTGGTGCCCACACCGCGAATCTGCAAGCGGTTGCCCCACAGGCGTTCCACTTCGCTCAGGCCCTGCTGCACGGCCTCGATCGGCCGGCCGGCGGTGCGCAGGTACACGTCGTGGATCACGGTGCCCGATTCGTCGATCGCCACCACATTGGTCGAAACCGAGCCGATATCCAGGCCCAGATATGCAGGGATCGGCCGGCCATCGGCCGGTGGCGTATACACGCCGACGCGGTCGCGCAACTGGATGACGTTTTCCGCCAAGAGCGGTTTCGAATCCTGCACGGCTACTTCGGTATCGTGCTGCCGAAGGCGATGGATTTCGAAAATCGAACGCTTGCGCGTTTCTTCGGCTTCGAGAATGGCCGTTCCAATCGCGCCGCACCAGGCGTACTGTTCGGGGATGAAAAGTTCTTCCGGCCGCAGGTTAAAGGCTTCCGCCAGCGCCCGTGTGACGCCGGCGTTTTGTGAAACCGCGCCGATCAGCGCCACCGGCGCTTCCACCTTGCGGCCCTTGACGATGGAGCTCTTGAAATTGCGCGCTACCGCGTCGCACAACCCGCGCAGAATCTCGGCCGGCTGGTAGCCTTTCTGCTGCGCGTGGATCATGTCGCTCTTGGCGAACACCGAGCAACGGCCGGCGATGCGCGCCGAGGAGCACGCGCCACACACCAGGCCGCCCACTTCCTCCACCGAGTACTGCATGCGCAATGCCTGCTGATCGAGGAAAGAACCCGTGCCGGCCGCGCATTCGCCGGAGCGGTCGTAGTCCTGAATGCCGGTCGCATCCAGCCGAATGTACTTCGAGCTTTCGCCGCCGATTTCGAACACCGTGCGAATCTGCGGGTAAAACGCCGCCATCATGCGCGCGATGGATTTGAACTCGTTTTCGAAAAACAGGCCGAGCACCTTGGCGATGGTGCGGCTGCCGGAGCCTGTGACGCGTATGCCCTCCACGCGCATTTCGGGAACCGTCTCGTAAAACTCGTCCAGCAGGTCGTAGGTAGATTGGATTGGGCTACCCGAAATCCGCCGGTAATCGGACAGCACCAGCGGGCGGCCATCGAACTCCGTCAACCGGAACTCCGGGCGGGCGGCGCAGAGGCTCTCCAGGATTCCCCGGTCGGCCGCCTTGCCCAGTGCGGCGAGCTTTAGGCTGATGGCCCCAATGTCCAGCCCGAGATTGATACCCATTTTACCTAGTGTGGTGTGGAAAGCCGCAGATTTCAATCAATCGGACCCGAATTGCCGAAATTTGGGCCTGAATGGGGCAGGGCGAAGGGTAGAGGGCGCAGCGGGGGTGTGGGGTTTTGCGACAGTCCAGTGAGGCAGGCCCCCGGCCTACCGTCGAACGCTACGCCGCTGCTGGCCGCGGTTTAACCGCCTTCTCGATTTCCCGTTGCCGGGCCTGCCGGGCCGTACGGAGATCGTATTCGAGCTGGAGGCCGAGCCAGAGTTCGGCTGAGGTCCCCAGGTATCGAGCCAGGCGAAGGGCGGTATCGGCCGTGATGCCCCTGCGGCCACGCACGACATCGTTGAGACGAGTCGCCGTGATGCCCAGCGATTTGGCGAGTTGGTTAACGCTCATGCCCAGCGGTTCGAGCACGTCCTCGCGGATCGTCTCGCCGGGATGCGGAGCTGGTATTAAGTTGTTCATAACATTGCCATTAAGCAAAAACACAGCCGGACATGGCTTAGTGATAGTCGCTGATCGCCACGTCGCAGGCTTCTCCATTCCTCCAGACAAAACAGAGGCGGTACTGATCGTTGATCCGTATGCTGTGTTGCCCCTGCCGGCTGCCTTTGAGGGCTTCCAAGCGGTCGCCGGGAATCGCCGCCAAATCGCGAAGCTCTCTCGCCTGATTCAGGTGGATGAGTTTGCGAAGAGCGGCCTTTTCGATGGACCTAAACCGCTTCGACGGTTGCTGCTGAAACAGCCTTTCGGTTTCGGCATCGCCAAAGGACCGAATCACATCTCTATCGTATATCGGTAATCGACAAATGGCAAGACGAGCCGTCCTGGCAGCCGACCGGCGGAGCCGCCGTCCGCTATGCTGGAGCTTCTCATTTATGCGCCGCTATGTCATTCTCAGCAACCGCAAGCGGGTCATCATCGCGCTGGTACACACGGTGGCGTTTCTGCTGCTGGCGGTCTACACGGGGACGCTCGTGGTGCGGCCGTTGCACGCTGGTTCGCCCGTGTCGGGGTGGATCATTGCCGGCGTCTACGCCGCGGTGACCACGGCGCTGCTGGTGCTGGCGGCGGTCAGCGGCAACCCAATCGAAAGAGTCTACTTCGGCCTGGTTACTACGAGCGCCGGATTCGGTCTGGCGCGGCAGATTGTGGGCGACGCAGGTATCCCGATCGCG